>CAIWIS010000230.1 GCA_903912795.1 uncultured Bacteroidales bacterium | reverse complement strand
GGTGTTTCGTTGGCTCCAATTTTCAAAAACCCATCAAAAGCTAAAGATCGAAATGTGATACTTCCTTACCACGAAAGAGGTGGATATGCAGTAATAAATATGAACTGGCGATATATACATTATGACGATAATACTGAAGAGTTTTATAACTTGAGTACCGACCCCAATGAATGGAACAATTTGGCTGGAGACACAAAATACCGCCCAAAAATGGACGAAATGAAAAACTTTGGACCAACCACATTTGCCGCTCCTGTAACACCAAAAAAAGAATTAGATCTTGTTGTAGAAGGAGACAAGTTCCATTGGGTAAAAAAGGATAAAAATAAACCATCAAAAAAATCGAAATATTTTGACTAGAATTCCTATAATCTATTCATAATTATCACAATACAAATAATAATGCCGTCATATAAATATGAAAACATTAAAATTCCCATTAGTATTAACCACAATCATTTTGATTTTTATTGTGCAAAATTTAGCAGCACGGAAAACTGTTATAAAAGAATGCAATGATATTACCCTCGAGAAGGTTAAAACAGCCATGTTGTGTATGCAGCGTTACTCGTGGGAACAAGGAGTTGCTATGCAGGCTTTGTTGGAAATTGGCGATTCTAGCAATTTGCTGATAATGGCTCGCGAATCGGTGCAAAGAAGCAAACCCGATGGACGATTATCGATGGTTGGTTCCGATTTTAATATTGGCGACACAGGTGTAAATGGTGCCGGAGTGTTAGCGGCTTATAAAATTACAGGAGATGAAAAATACAAAAAAGCTGCTCAGGGGCAATACGATTATCTAAAAAAAGCAGACTCGAAAAATATAAAAGGAGTGATTTATCACAATAATAAAGGGAAGGAAATTTTTAGTGATAATATGTTTATGGTGGCTCCATTTATGGCGCAAATGGGCGACTACGATGAAGCCTTGCACCAGGTTGAAGGCATACGCACCTTGCTTTGGAATAGGGATAAAAAGCTGTTTCACCACATCAAAACCGAAGAAACAGGTAAATATGGCGACCCTTCGTTTTGGGGAGGTGGCAATGGTTGGTGTGCAGCTGCTATGGCTCAAATAATCAATATTTTACCTGCCGAACGAATGGCCGAAAAACAAAAATTAATTGGTTATTGCACCGAAGTATTGGATGGTTGCATTGCCAACCAATTGCAAAGCGGACTTTTTTACGATAAAATAACTGAGCCAAATTTTGAAGAATCAACATTAGCTGCAATGCTTGCCTATACCATTTATACAGGCATAAAAGCGGGTTGGTTAAATTCCTCTTATTTAGTAACTGCTAATGAAATGCGCGCAGGTGTGTATTCAAAAGTGGATAAATACGGGTTGCTGCAAGGCGCCAGCGCAGCACCAACATTCAACTCACCGGGCACTTCGCCCGAAGGGCAAGCGTTTTTCCTTATGATGGAAGGGTCATTCCGAAAACTCAAAAAATAAATTGCAATGAAAAAAATAAATCTGATTTTTCTAATTGTTTGTGCATTAATGATCCTTTCATCGGCACCTCCAACGTGAACGTCGTACAGGCGATTTTCATGGTCAAGCCCCGATTTTGTGGTGCGCCAATGCGTTGATGCGTTAATTAATGAAATATTAATCATTTATTAATCTGTTGCACATAAATTTGCTTTATAACAAAAATTCTAACAGCATTTTTTATGAAACAAATCACTATTTCATTTTTACTTATTTTTCTCACAGCTACACAATTCGCTTATGGCGGCGATGTGAAAGGCAAACTTGTAGTTGGCTATCAGGGTTGGTTTGCATGTAAGGACGACGGAGCACCTATGAACAAATGGAATCATTGGGGTGGCAGCAATGGTCCTTCGCCAGGATTTGGAAATCTACATTTTGATTTATATCCTGATGTGCGTGAATTTACCAATACATATCAAACAGGTCTAGGAAATTTAGGTAACGGAGAACCTTCAAAGCTGTTTTCTTCATACGACAGCCAAGTTGTAAATAAACATGTGGAATGGATGCAAACTTATGGTATAGATGTAGCGGCACTTCAACGTTTTTCGAGTGGAGTAACTCCTGGTTCTTCTTCTAAAGCACACAAGGATGGCATTGCCACAAAACTCAAAAATGCATGCGAAACTTATGGACGAAAGTTTTATATTATGTACGATCTTTCGGATATGGCAATGGATACTTCATTCATTAATATTTTAAGAAAAGACTGGATTAATACTATTACAAGCCCTTCTGCGCTAAATCTTTTAGCTTCACCTGCTTATGCCAAAGAAATGGTAGGTGGTGTATTAAAACCTGTTGTATGTATTTGGGGCTTTGGTAGTTCAGGAAGGCCGGGTGATGTCAATTCATATACAACATTAGTTAATTGGTTTAAAAATACGGCAGGATGCTATGTAATTATAGGAGGAACAAATGATTGGCTAACCAATACAACCTTGCTTCCGGCATTTAAACTTGCTAATATGATTAGTCCATGGTTAGTAGGCAGGTTTGGTGATGAAGCTGGAGCTAATAGTTATGCTGATGGCAGGATGAAAGATGATTTTGCATATTGCAACGCTAATGGCATTGATTATATGCCTGTAGTATTTCCGGGTTTTACGTGGGCAAACTGGAAAGTTGGTTATGAGAATAAAAGAAATGATAAGCCTCGAATGCATGGAAATTTTATGTGGAGGCAGTTTTATAATGTTAAAAGTAAGGGAATTCCCAATGTATATGTTGCTATGTTCGACGAATTTGATGAAGGTACAGCCATTGCCAAAGCTGCCGAAAATGCATCAATGATTCCTAACAATCAATGGTTTTTAACCCTAGATGCTGACGGAGTGGCCTGTTCATCCGATTTTTATTTACGACTTGTAGGTGATGCTGCAAAAATGATGAAAGGTACTATTCCATTGACATCGACGCACCCAACCAGCCATACAATACCAACAGTACCTGGAGTAGTATTAACGCCAGCTACAGTATCAATAATTGCAGGTAGCACCACGCAGTTATCAGCCACAGAACATCCGGTTAATGAAAGTAATAAACCACTTTTTTTTTTAAGTAGCAATGAGGCTGTTGCTACTGTTAATTCAATAGGCCTGATTACAGCTATTGCAGAGGGAACAGCCACCATTACAGCTACCACTCAGGATGGGACTAAAACAGCAACTTCTGTAATAACAGTTACTCCATTTATTCCAAGTATTGTTGGCGATTATTTGGACGATTGTGATGGGTTGTCCGGTTGGGTTTCAACAGCTACTTTCAATACCCTCGATCAAAAACAAGGAACGGGTTGTCTCGAAAACTTTAGTCCTAATTCTCCTGAATTCAGCAAAGCATTTACAATCCCTTTTAATACGGGTGCCACACCCGAAAATGGACAGTTAAAATTATGGTATTGGGTATCTTTAGCCGAACTTGGAGCACGGACAGTTCGAGTTGAGATAAGTAGTGCCGGAAAAGCTGATTTGGATGAATTCCAATGGACAATGACCGGACTTGTTGATGGATGGAATCAGATAAGCTTAGATATTAGTAAAGCATCGAAGCTAGGAAATCCCAATTTAGCAGCCATAAATTGGTTCCGGATTTATTCGAGTGGTAAAACAATAGGTGTAAATGTAACAACAAGAGTAGATGCCATTCAGATAGGAACTAACTCATTATCTGCAATTGAAAAAATAAATATAATTGAAAAATCAGTCAATATTTATCCAAATCCTCTAAAAAATGATTTATTAACAATAAATTTAATTGGTTATGAAGATCAGAAAAATGTAAATATTCGAATTACGAATCTTACAGGTCAAACTGTTTACGAAAAAAAAGCGAATAGACCAAGTCGTTTAGAGCTTAACACTTCCGGTTTATTAAACTCATCGGCTTACATTATTTCAGTTAAATCAGGACAATCAGTAGTAACAAGTAAATTTTATACGCTGTAATAAATAAAATCAAAAGACGATTTTAATGTTTTAACAAAACTAAAATCATATCTCATGAAAAAGATTTTTTTACTAACTACAATTTTTGTGTTTTATACTTCATTATGTGCACAAAATAAGAATACTCCGGATTTTTCAAAGCAGAAAACGTTGTATCTTGTTTCTAATGCCCACTTCGATACACAATGGCACTGGACTGTACAGAATTCCATTAATAACTATCTTGTTAATACCATGAAGGATAATTTCTACCTTCTTGAAAAATATCCGGATTATGTTTTCAATTTCGAAGGAGCCATCAAATATATGTGGATGAAAGAATATTATCCTCACGAATATGAAATAGTAAAGAAATATATTGCTGCCGGACGATGGAATATTGCCGGAAGTTCTTTAGATGCAATTGATGTGCAGGTTCCTTCATCAGAATCACAATTCAGAAATATATTATTGGGACAGAATTTTTATAAGACAGAATTTAACAAAAAAAGCAGCGACATATTTTTACCTGATTGTTTTGGTTTTGGCTATAGTTTACCTACAATAATTTCGCATGCGGGTTTGAAAAGTTTTTCAACTCAAAAACTTACCTGGGGCTCTGCCCACGGCATTCCTTTTAATCTTGGTGTTTGGCAAGGAGTTGACGGATCGCGCATATTCGCTGTTTTAGATGGAGGAAACTATACACGCGATTTAATTGGTGAAATTACCTCGGATAAAACTGAATTGAACAAGATTGACTTAATGGGTGAAAAAACAGGATTATATCTTGGTTACCGCTATTACGGAGTTGGCGACAAAGGCGGCGCACCTAAAGAAAGTTCGGTAACTACACTCAATAAAACACTTCGTGATAGTGCTAATGTTAAAGTAGTATTATCCAGTTCAGATTGGCTTGGCGAAAATTTAACAACTGAACAACTGAATAAAATGGAGGTTTACAATGGCGAACTACCTCTAACTGAGCACGGAACAGGCTGTTATACTTCACAGGC
>CAIWIS010000229.1 GCA_903912795.1 uncultured Bacteroidales bacterium | reverse complement strand
TCTGCAATTTTAAAATCTTGCATCAAACTTTGCATACTTAAGCTTTTTTCTTTGGCCAATGCTATACTTTTATTTAAGTCAAGCAGGTAGGTTTCGGCCGAAAGAATTGTTGCGTTAAGCAAAAAACATATAAATAATACGCTTATCTTGTTCATAGTAAAATATTTATCTTTTATTTTCTGATGTATTTTCATTCATTTTATCCCAATAGATGCTACCATCTTTTATAAAAATGCTTCGATGGGCATAATTTGCAATTTCATGTTCATGGGTAATTAGTATAATAGTATTCCCTTCGGCATGCAGTTCATCGAAAAGTCGCATAATATCCACTCCGGTTTTCGAATCGAGCGCCCCTGTAGGTTCATCGGCAAGCAAAATGCCCGGTTTCGAAACCAATGCACGTGCAATGGCTACACGTTGACGTTGGCCTCCACTGAGTTCACTTGGCTTATGATGCATGCGGTCAGTTAGGCCAACTCTATCGAGTGCTTCTATAGCTCGTTTCTTACGTTCATCCGCCTTGATGCCTGCATAAATCAAAGGCATTTCAACATTCTGAATGGCATTAACTTTGGGTAATAAATTGAAATTCTGAAATATAAAACCAATTTCTTTGTTGCGCATTGCCGATAACGCATCATCGTTTAGCGTGCTCACATCAACATCCCTAAACCTAAATGACCCCGATGTTGGCGTATCCAAACAACCCAAAATATTCATTAGTGTTGATTTTCCTGAACCAGAAGGTCCCATAATAGAGACATACTCGTTTTGTTCAATATTCAGATTTATATCGATTAATGCCGGAACCGACACTTCACCCATAACGTAATCTTTATTTAAATTTTTTATTTCAATTAACATGGCTTTGATTTACAATTTTTTCATTTACGATTTACAATTTCTTAACTTCAAACTCTCAAACCTCAAACTTTTCAAACCTACTCATATCGTAGCGAATCGACTGGTTTTAAATTTGCAGCATTTTTGGCAGGTAAGTAACCAAAGCTGATTCCAACCAATACTGAGAATCCAAAAGCTAGAAAAATGGAATACGGCTGAATAAATACTTGAATATCAGTAAATAATGTTACCGAAAGCGAAAGGCCTACGCCCAACAATACACCAATAATTCCACCTGTAATACTTAAAGCTACAGCTTCGCTAACAAACTGACTCATAATATCCGATTTGCGAGCACCTATGGAGCGCCTGATACCAATTTCTCTTGTTCGTTCCAATACAGTAGCAAGCATAATATTCATAATACCAATACCTCCTACCAATAACGAAATGGCTGCGATAGCACCGAGTAAGAAATTATAAATTTGTCGCTCTTTTTCTTCTTGTCGGAGTAACTCATACGGAATTACAATATCATAATCATTATTGTTGAAATGATGACGTTGTAAAATGCTCTCTACAAGCGTTGAAGTTTCTTTTAATCGGCTTGAGTTGTCAACTTGTATGGTGATTTGTTGAATTTCACTTGTCAATGTATTTTCGGGTGAAAAACGTTTTAGAAAGGTAGTTAGTGGCACATAAATATCCGTATTTAAATCGCGCGAAGCCAATTCGCCAACTGTTTCGGTAAAAACAGTTTTCGATTTTAATATTCCAACCACTTCGAGCCATTGGTCATTAATTTTTACCATTTTGCCTAAGGGATTTTCGTTCTTAAACAGCGAAGCTGCTACACCTGCACCCAACACACACACCTTTTGATTTTTTTTATAATGCTCTTCCGAAATAAATTCACCTTTTTCAGCTGTAAAGTTGAGCATTTTTGCAAAATCGGGCGTAATACCAATGATATTCGATTTCGATGATTTGTCGGTATATTTTACCTCGGTGTTAATTTCGGCTTGAGGAGCAGTGCGCAACACACCCGGAATAATTTCCTTAATAGTATTTGCATCTTGAATGGAAAGACCTTGCGAAAATTTTATCCTCACTTCTTCCAATTCTTGGTCTGTGAATTTCTTTTCGCGTACAATAATGTTGTTTACACCTAAGTCCTGGTATTTTGCAATGGCTTGACGTTTTGCACCCTCGCCTATCGACAACATGGTAATTACAGATGCTACACCGAAAATAATCCCGAGCATAGTAAGAAAAGATCTGAACTTATGATCTACCAAGCCCCTGAGGGCTAAACGAATGTTTTCTTTATAATCCATAATTAATTATTTTTCGCTATACTCACAACTCACCGTCATGCCTGGTTTTAATCTCTCGTCGGACGTAAGCATATTCAGTTCCACATCAAATACTTTTTGGCGTGAGTTATCATCTTTTAATCGACAAAGTTTACCAATATGAACCACTTTGGCATCAAAAGCCACTTTAGGCAATGCATCCAATCGTACTTTCACTTTTTGACCCATTTTGATGTGTAAAAAATCATTTTCGCTCACTGTGGTATTCACTTTCATCCATTTTAGGCTAGGTACACTACCCATCATATTACCTACATAAATTTCGTCGCCAATTCTAATCTGCTGACCATTATTGTCGTTGACTCCTACCTGAAAAATTCCTTTTATAGGCGATTTTATGGTTAGCTGAGGTATAATATTACGAGCATTTCTAAGATCTGTCATCATTTGTTTCTCACGAATTTTTTGAACGTTCATCTCGCTTCGAGCAACAATACGATTGAGTTCAATTTTACGCTTACTCTTTTTAACGCCTAACTCTGCTTGTTTTAACTCAAGATCTTTTATTTTTTTTGTTTTTTCTGATTCAAAACGAGTAGCAATTATCTCGAGTTTTTTTAACTCTAAAGCTGCAAGATCCCCTTCTAAATTAGCTTCCAACTGTTCTTTTTGATTGCTTTGATCAATCAAAAGTTTAGCAATTGTTGCTTTTTGTGTCTCTAATTCTGTTTCACGTTCAACAATGAATTTTCTGATTTCAGCAGGGTCAATTTGTATAACCGAATCACCTTTTTCTACCTCTTCACCATGTTTGCGCATACCAATAATTTTCATTTTATACCAGTATGGTCCATAACGCTGTAGCACAAATGCACGTACATCAATGGCATTTAGCTCTCCTGATTCAATTATTTTACGTTCTGAATCTGCTTGTGCCTTTTCCGACTTGTCTAATTTTCCACAACTCAGCAGAAAAAAACCAGCGAATAAAATCACTACATTTTTATAGTTCATTCCCATCTGTTTATGATTGTTTTTTGTTGGTATTAAGGTCTTTGCTATTGTTGTCTTTTTTTGTTTTATCCTTTTCGTCGGTCAAAATTGGATCGGCCAATGCAACTTTGTCTTTTATGGTTAAACCTTTAGTCACAACTATATAATCGGCATTACTTGGTCCTACTTCAACCATAGTTTTTTCATATCCTGTAGCTATTTTTTTATACACAAAATACTTATCTGCCTCATTCCGAATAGCATCAAGGGGTATGTAGAGTGCGTCTTTGAGTTGACCATAAATTATGCGGCAACTTACACTTAAGCCTGGCAATAATTTTTCGGAAACATCATTTAGTCTAATTTCAACCGGAAATACTTTGATTTTCGACTTATTGTCTTTATTCACAGCTAAGTTAGCAACTGATATAACTTCGCCTTTGAACATGCTTTCGGAAAAAGCATCTGGTTTAATCTCCACTTTCAATCCTTTTGAAATTTTCGAAATATCAACCTCGTTTATTTTCACAGTAGCACGTAGTAAACTTAAATCCGGAAGTTGAATAAGCGGCATTCCTGACCAACATTGGTCGCCAACTTGGTACTTATTGTTCGTGCTCCAGCTACGATTAATAATTACAATTCCTGGTTCGGGCGATACAATAAACAGTTTTTTAAGCGAAGCTTGCGCATCTTCTAGTCGCAATTTATCCTGTTCAATTAATAATTTACGTTGACGGACTTCTTCCTTTTGAATTTTGATTTTATTGGCGAGTTGCTCTTTGGCTCTTTCCAAAGCAATATTGGCTTTGTCGAGGTTCAATTTTATTTCTTTCTTTTTTATATTTGCCTCATATACAGCTGATTCAAATCTGATTTTCGATATTTCTTGCGATATTCGGGTAACTTCAAAATCAGCTTGAAGGTCTTCGAGCTCCGATTGTTGTTGTGCTTCTAGTTTATCAAGCTCAGCCATATTCATTTGCATGCGCGACTCAGCTTCTACAACTCCTTTCTGTACCTCCGAAGGATCGAAAACAATCACAGTATCTCCTTTATGAACCTCAGTTCCATCTTTTACAATTTGCGTAATTTTCAAATTACCATAGCGCCACGATAGATTGGGTGACGAAAGATTGACAGAGTTAATCGCTTCAATTTCACCTTCTTCGTATAAATCGAGATAAAAAACTCCTTGTTGTACCTTACCGATTGGCACATCCTTAGTTTTTTCTTTTTTACATGCCGAAAAAAGTAGCACAATGAAAATCACAGCATAAATTGAACTCTGATAGTGGCCGGTGAGTTTAGTCATAAAATATTAAGTGTTGATTGTTATTATTGTAGATTAAAGTTGTACGGATTTATTTTATTTTTGTTTTAATGCTATCAGGCTTTGTCGATGCCACCTTTTTAAAAACAATATTCCTTCTAATAAATTCTGCCGGTGGTTTGGATAGCGTTATTCTATCGTTAATTTTTATACCGTGCGTAATCACTATTTCTTTGGCCGACGAAAGTCCTGTTTTAACCTGGCGCATTTCAAAACCGTTTGGTTTTGAAACATAAACTACCTTCATGGAATCCTGCTCAAATAATGCAACTTGCGGTATGGCAATTACATTTTTTAGTTGAAGCATTCGGATATTGCAATCGCAAGTAAAGCCAGGTTCAGGCATAGTCTTAAAACTATCGAGGCTTGCTTCTATCTCGAAAATTTTAATATTGGAGTCTTTTTTGATAGGTCTTCCTACTGGCGATTTTTTTATGATTTTCCCCCACCCTTTATTGTCGGGCATGGCATCAAAGCTATATTCTACAGTATTACCCTCTTTAATTGGTTTAAATTTTTCTTCGGGCATTTCAATTTTGACCTTGAATTTATCGTTTGTTGGAATGGTAATAATACTCATATTGCCCCATACAGGATCGCCTATGTGCATTTTGTTACGAGTGATAAAATGTTTGTTTATAATTACAATACCAGATGCTGGGGCAGTAAGAGTTAGCGATTTAATTCGTTGATTTGCTGATTCAACTCGGGCTATAAGTCGTTTTTTCTGAAACTCCTGACTTCTAATTTCCGATTGCTGAATTCTCACGAGTGACTTTACTCGTTTTTCGAGTTTTTGTTTCTTGATTTTTGCAATATTCAATTCGAGTTCTTTTATTTTTCGTTGGGTGGGCGAATAAAACTTCAGTTGTAGGGAATCTAAATTTGCTATCAGGGTTTCCGCCTTATTGGTTTTAACTTCCGCATCCAATAGTGCTTGTTTCAGTGCTTGATTGGCTTGAATTTTAATAAGTTGCATATCCGCATTTTCAATTTTGGAATTAATGTCCAAAATTTCGGCAAGAATATCCTTATTTTCTAAAACACAAACAGTATCACCCTTATTCACAATTGTTCCGTCTTTTACAAGACTTATAATTGAGCCTTCAATTTGACCTGGACACGCTACCGAAACCGAATTTAAAGGATCAACATAGCCTTGAACCGAAATGATGCTTTCGAAATCGAGCATTTTAACCTTGTATGTTGCTAACGAAGGTATCTCGCTTTTTTTACACGAAAACGAAAAAAGTAGAACGAATAGAAATAGAAATGCAAAATGATTTTTCACAGAATCGTATTTATTTAGTTTTAAGGTTTAAAAATTACGTAATAATTTCATAGACAATATGATAACTTGACGTTTTTAAATTTTCATGAATGCGATTTCAAGAAATGCATAAGTTGTAATTGTAAAATTACATTCAAAAGCAATATTACGATATTTACTTTAATAGTCGGAATGGTATTTGTTGTAATTAACAATAAATACTTTAAATTATTGTATTGAAATTATGATAATTTTATATTCTTTATTTCGATAGTTGAATAAATCTTTTTCAATACATTTTAAAATTACTTTCTTTATCCCTTTCCAGTTTAATTGTTAGTGGATTACTATTGAAAAACAAAGTTGAGTTATTTGATAGTTTCACATCTACATGTTTATAATTTCCGTACAATTCACAATTAGCTTTAGTCTTAGCATTAACAACCAAATTTTCCACGCTGATATTAGAAGTATATATAATTGCACTATCTGATGCATTAATTACCAATTTATTAAATTCGTTTCTAATGCTATCATTAGCAATGAAATTCAGGCGCCCGCTATTAATTGTTACATCAAGCGAATCCAATTTAAACTGTATTACACCTACCCAAAAGGCTTTATTTGCCTGAATAGCTTTTAGTTTGCTGCACTTTACAAAGGTGCGAAGTCCTCCATATACAAATAAAGTATCATTTTTTTGTTTATAAAGCTGGTTTTTAACGACTTGATTTTTTATGTATTCAATTGCAATAGAATTAGTATCCGAAGAATTAATGTGAACATCAGCGCCTTTTTCGGCTACTACTACAGTAAAATCCGACAATAAAAATGTCTTCGTTTCGATATTAGGATTTTTGTATTTCTGATGATTTTTGGCATCTATAAATAGCACCATCATACTTGCTATCACAGTTATTGCTAAAGCTGTAATTATTATATTGCTAATTTTCATGATTTTGAATTGTTTTTTAAGATGATAATTAAATCCGATAAATCTGATTCTGTTAGTTTAAGCAATTCTACTTTACGCATAAACTCAGGTAAATCGTTGTTGAAAAATTCGGTTTTTTCGTTTTTGCGTATCAGCTCAACGGCATTTTCGGCAACAAAAAAACCTATCCCACGTTTATTTACAATAATTGCGGCATCTTCCAATATGGAATAGGTGCGAAGCAGTGTATTGCGATTCACTTCAAATTCCACGGCCAAGTCACGAACGGAAGGTACCCGTTCCCCAGGAGGAAGCTTCCCTTCGAGTATTTGGTGACAAAGGTTATCAGCAATTTGCTGAAAAATACCTTTTGTCGATTTAAAATCTATACTCATAATTGTTTTTCTTTAAGTTTATAATAACCCAGCGGAATAAGAAACAAGGATACAAAGTACGCTGATAAATACATCCAAACTTCAATATTTAAGTATCCATTTGGCAACCTATAATCCATATTACTACTAATTTCAAACACCTTAGTTTCAGGATAAAATAGTTGTGATAAAAGCATCATTACAACAATCCCTGAATATAATACAGCAATTAGAGAAATAGCTGTTTTTATTAACCCCAATTTTTTAAAAAATATTTTTACATTGAAAAAATACATTCCTACCGAAAACAGTCCAAATACTATAGCGAAACCTTCAAACCAACTCCAATATGTAATAGTCAGTCTAGTGTTTTTAATTAGAAACATGGAATAATTAAACACCTCTATGAATTTTTCTTTTTCTGCATAACTAAGCACTTCATTATGGGTAGCCTTCATATTATTAATCGTTACATATCTTGCCAAGTGTGCATCTATCCAAAAAATAATTAGAAAAAGAATAGTGCCAGCCAACACATGAATTAGAAACTTGATTAAATACTTTTCGAGTGTTGATGCAGGTAAAAGTAAATAGTTAGTTGTTTTCACTTTATTGCTAAGTTCCGAAAACGAAGAGCCAATAAAAGCACCAAGTCCAATCAAGCACATAATAAATGCTTGAAAATATCTTTGCGAGCCAAAAATCCAATGAAGTTCATCTTTTTGGACATATTTTGGCATGTTTGAATATATCACAAAAAAACCTAAAATGAATGCACCTGATACTGTCAGCAAATATTTTTTGTAATTCAATAAAATATCGTTGCGCAAAAGCAAATAAAATCGGCTAAAACTAAAAAACTTATTTGAATTCATATTATTAAGAGTTTAAATGGTTTTGTTAATAATGGCGTTAAAAAGCAATTCAAGGTCGATACTCGATTCTGCATTTGCTTTTGCAGGTTTTACTACACGGTATCCAAGTGGACATTTTTCGCTGTAAAGCACTTTCTCTTCCTCGCTCAACGTAATTGCAGTTTCAAAAAACAGTTTCTGTGTGATGTCCTCGGTGTTTTCGTTGTAAATGATTGTACCTTCGTCTATTACTACCACTTTATCAATAATGGTATCAATGTCTTTTACTTGGTGGGTTGAAATGATTACTAATTGTTCATCGGTAACCGAACTCACCAGAATTTTACGGAACTGACTTTTGGAAGGAATGTCCAATCCGTTAGTAGGTTCATCCAGTACGAGTACTTTGCTATTGGTTGAAAGCGCAAAGGCTATCAAAAACTTTTTGCGCTGTCCGTGTGAGAGTTTGTTGAGGTTCGAGGATGGGTGAATTTCGAATTCCTCGAAAATTGTTTTCAACTTATCGTGATCAAAAGCTGGGTAAAGCGGGCTAAAAGCTTTTACATAACAAGCAATGCTCACGTGTGGGAACGAAAACTCTTCGGGTACCATGTAAATGTCGGCCAAAAAGTTTGGATTCCGATTAAATGGAACGAAACCATTTACAGATATTTCGCCCACTCTGGGCTGATTAAGCCCAGCAATAAGGCTCAATAGTGTCGATTTGCCTGCGCCGTTTTTACCGAGCAGTCCTACAATGCGCCCATTTTCAAGCGTCAACGAAAAATCGTTGAACAATGGCGACTTCTTTTTGTAATAAAACGAGAGATTTTTGATGTTTATCATGGCATGTTGATTTAGTGGCCTATGTTTCTATGCCACAAAGAAACAAACAATATTTTAATTGGCAAAATAATATTGAAAATATTTTGAAAATAAAGTTTGCACTGAACTTATTCCGCTGTTATATAGTGTTTTGCGTGGATGATATATTAATCAATTGTGATGATGAAATAGATTGATTTGAAATCATTCTATTTCATTTTGCCAAAGTAAAGAACTTAAATGACGAATATTAAAAAAGCATCAACCAGAATATATCCGATTGATGCTTTTTAAATTCCCAGCAATTTATCCCGATTCTTTTATCGGGATGGGTTAGGGTTTGTTTTTTATTTTACTTCCACTCCATTCGTTACCACTGCACTTGGGCGAATCAATACCAGTTTTCCATCAGCATTTTCAGCAGAAAGAATCATGCCTTCGCTCATAATGCCGCGTAATTTGCGGGGTTCGAAGTTGGCAATAAAGCAAACTTGTGTGCCAATTAGTTCTTCGGGATTTGGGTACGAAGCGGCAATTCCAGATAGAATAGTACGTTCGCCCATACCGTCGTTCAGTTTAAACTGAAGCAACTTGTCTGCTTTGGGTACTTTTTGGCAATCGAGTATGGTGGCTACGCGAATATCCATTTTCATAAAATCGTCGAAAGACACGTTTTCTTTTACCGCATTGGGTTTGTAAGCCGCAGCTTCGTTAGCAATTTTTGTGTCTTGTAATTTCTGTACTTGTGCAGCAATGGTTTCGTCTTCAATTTTCTCGAAAAGCAATTCGAGAGTACCTAGTTGATCGCCGGCTTTGAGCAAATCAATACGACCGAGTTCTTTCCAGTCGAAAGTA
>CAIWIS010000228.1 GCA_903912795.1 uncultured Bacteroidales bacterium | reverse complement strand
CTAGCTCGATTTCTGATTTTTCTAGCTCGATTTTGGATTTTTCTAGCTCGATTTCTGATTTTTCTAGCTCGATTTCATTCGAATATGCTATAGATACTTTAAAAACATCTCCTTCTTCAATTACGGGTAAAGTGTTTGTAAAATACAAAGGACAATACTTATACAAATTACGAACGCCGGAACCCAATTCTTCGACCCAGCCTAATTGTTTGAAAAAATTAGCAATTGTAGGGTTCTTCGGATATGGTTGTAAGTTTTCAGGATTAATAAAGCCATGTATATTGGGTTTATTCCAATTCTCTGTTACAACATTTGTAGCATTAATTATAAGTTTTGCCGGAAAAGGATTGGGAAATTCGCGATGAATAAGCATATTTGCGATAACCTCACGGAAAATTAGTTCACGTATGCTTATACGCTGATTTCCTTCCAAATAAAACCTATCGGGCAAATGCTTACGTACAAAAGCTAATAATCGGGAATAGGCCTCAAACAAATTACAACGAATATCATCCCTGTCATCATATCTTTCTGTATTATCAATACGGCATATTGCATCCGTTTTATAATGAGGTAATACAGTTGCTAAAGTATTTTCGGTGCCAAACAACAATGCTGCTGCCAATGTATAACCCTCTTTGCCGGTATGTACATCTTTCAATCGCAATCGTGCAGATACTAATAATTCTTCGTTACTCATTTTTAACCACGGATGATCTATTCGTGTTAATCGAACCAATTTTCTGACAGCGTCAAACTGATTCATTTCAAAATCATCGATAGTCAAATATGGATAAACTTTATTTTCGGCATATCCATCTTGTTTACGTATATAAAGGTGTGTAATTTGCTGTTGATTATTTAGTTTAAAATCTCCATCTTGCTTGCGATCGTAAATTAGGCCTTTGTATGTATGAACTTGCGAACTTTCGGGAACGTACAACTGAATAACCTTTTTATCATCAATGTTTATAATTTCGGTATTCAAGTTACAAGTAGGGTTTATCAGTTGCATATTATTCAAATCACGCTCTAATGTGTCTAACTGATTCTGTATTGTGTTTGCATTTACTCCTATTATTTCACCATTGTCCGAAACTCCAAGCAGTATTGTACCGCCTTTGCGATTAAGAAATGCACAAATCGATTCGTAAACCGAACGTGAAAGTTGGTTATACGATTCTTTAAACTCCACTTGCAACCCTTCACCTTGCTGTATTATTCTGTCGATATGCATTATGAGATTTTTTATCAAATGTCTATAGTCTTAATTCTTCCGTCTTTGTTCTTTATTCTTTGTTCTTTTGTCTTTCTTCTTCTCCGTATTCCCCATTACCACATACCAAAAACCCTTTAATCCTGTAACCCAACGATATGGATACCACAACCACCAAAATTTAGTTCTGAGTATGGAGTTCTGAGGGTTGAGATTTTACTCTGAACTCGTAACTCTGAACTCGAAACTTTCATTTTACTCGTAACTCGTAACTCTGAACTCGAAACTTCTCCCTTCTTTCCGTCTTTGATCTTTGCTCTCCCGCTTG
>CAIWIS010000227.1 GCA_903912795.1 uncultured Bacteroidales bacterium | reverse complement strand
CAATTTCTTGGATGTGCCAACCGATTGCCCACAACGCGATGAGCGACTTGGCTGGACGGGTGATGCGCAAGTGTTTGCAATGACAGCTGCTTATAACTTCGATGTAGCTGCTTTTTACAGCAAGTGGTTAGGCGATATGGCCGCCGATCAATTGCCTGATGGTAAAATACCTAACGTAATTCCGAATGTTCTTAACGGCAAAGATTGTTCTACGGCTTGGGCCGATGCTTGTGTGATTATTCCGTGGAGTGTGTATCGTGTCTACGGTGATAAACGAATTTTGGAAGTGCAATACAAGAGTATGAAAGCATGGATAGATTATATGAAGCAACGGGCTGGCAAAAAGCACCTCTGGTTGGGAGATGTTCATTATGGTGATTGGCTGGACTTTTCGTCTAATAAAACCGGATTACTGAAAGGCAGCACCGATCGTGATTTGATTGCCAATGCCTATTTTTATTATTCTACCTCCATTTTTGCAAAAATTGCCGGAATTATTGAAAAAAAGGAAGATGCTGATAGTTATACAAAATTAGCCGAAAATGTAAAAAAAGCATTTCAACAGGAATTTGTAACTCCAAATGGACGAATGGTAACACAAACACAAACAGCCTATTCTCTTGCTTTGGCTTTTGGTTTATTACCCGAAAACTTAAAGGAAAGAGTTGGCTCATTGTTGGCTACAGATGTGCGTCAAACAGGCCATCTCACGACTGGATTTGTGGGCACGCCACTTTTGTGCAGCACATTATCAGCAATCGGAAGTGACTCGCTGGCATTTAAACTGGTCACCCGCAAAGCATATCCATCGTGGTTGTATCCCGTTACGCAAGGTGCTACTACTATTTGGGAACGTTGGGACGGACAAAAACCCGACAGCACATTTCAAAGTGAGAGCATGAATAGTTTTAACCATTATGCGTACGGTGCTATTGGCGAATGGTTGTACACGCACGTTGCTGGATTGAATATTGACCCAGAAAATCCGGGCTATAAACACATTATTTTTAGTCCACATGTTGGTGGTAGCTTGACCAATGCCAAAGCTGAGTTTTTGTCGTTATTTGGCCCAATAAAAGCGGCTTGGGAAATTAAAAATAAAACTTTTATTTACAATATTACGATACCTCCCAATACAACTGGAACAGTTATTTTAGAAACTCCGGAAGTTGATAAAATGAGGATAAATAATTTGCCAATTTCAAGTGAAATTATGAAAAGTATAGCTACAACAGCATCTACCACAACACTTGAATTGGGTTCAGGAAGTTATGAAGTTTCTTATCCAATAAAATTTTAAAGCAACTGAAATTAACAACAAATTTGACTGTGATTTTACAAAAGTAAAAACTCAATTTATCCAAATCAAATTTGTTAAATTTACGAAGTCGCCAATTATTAGAAAACTTGAAATACAATTTTAAAAGAAAACATGGAATACAAAAACGAAAAAAATTACAAGCGCTTTTGCTTGGCTTTGGATTTAAAAAAAATGACTGCCTTTAGCCTTACAGGTTTAGCACTCATTGGTTGTAACGCTACACAAGCGCAAACCAAGAAATTTCCCAATATCCTTCACATTCATACCGACGACCATCGCCCGGACGGCTTGCATTCATTGGGGAATCCATTACTTATTACCCCAAATCTCGACTTGTTGGCGTCAACTGGTATGACTTTCACTCATTGTTATACAATGGGGTCAAATGTAGGTGCTGTTAGCACGCCAAGCCGAACCATGTT
>CAIWIS010000226.1 GCA_903912795.1 uncultured Bacteroidales bacterium | reverse complement strand
GCCATATCGCCTAACCACTTGCTGTAAAAAGCAGCTACATCGAAGTTATAAGCAGCTGTCATTGCAAACACTTGCGCATCACCCGTCCAGCCAAGTCGCTCATCGCGTTGTGGGCAATCGGTTGGCACATCCAAGAAATTGCCTTTTTGTCCCCATTGAATATTGTGTTGCAGTTTATTAATCAATGTATCGGAACAACTGAAATTTCCCGTTGGTTTCATATCCGAATGAATAACAATACCCGTAATATTGTCCGTTGTAATTTTACTCCGTAAACCTTCAATTTTCACAAAGCGAAAACCATGAAATGTAAAATAGGGTTCAAATACTTCTTCCTCATTGCCTTTCAGAATATAAATATCGGTTGATTTGGCAGAACGCAGATTATCGGTATAAAAATTGCCGGCTTTATCCAACACTTCGGCAAATTTAAGAGTTATCGTGTCGCCTTTGTTTCCTTTTACTTTGAAGCGTACCCAACCCACCATGTTTTGACCCATATCAAAGACCGTTTCTTTTTTAGGTGTAGTGATACTTTTTATTGGTGTTATTTCTTGTATGGCTTTTACGGCAACACCTTGTGGTGCAACAAGCATGCTTTTTGAGTATTCGATTGTTTGAGCATTTTTCCATGCATTGTCATTGAATCCAGTTGTTGACCAGCCTGATTGTTCGAGTTGTGCATCGTAAATTTCACCATCGTAAATGCTCGTTTCAAGTAAGGCACCGTATGAAGTCTTCCAGTCTTTATCAGTAATAATGAGTTGGGATGTCCCATCAGTGTAATTAACCTGTATTTGTACCAACAATGCCAATTGTTTGGCCGAAACTTTTCGATTTTTTTTCCAGCCCAGCCTACCACGATACCAACCTTCACTCAACATTGCTCCAACCGTATTTTTTGTTTGAAGCAGATTCGTAATATCATAAGTTTGGTACTGAATGCGTTTGCTGTAAGTTGTCCAACCGGGTGTAAAAAGGTCATTGCCAACTTTTTTGCCATTTAAAAACAATTGGTACAGTCCCAGCGAGGTGACATAAACCCGCGCCGAACTGATTTTCCTGGATATGGCAAATTCATTTCTGAAATAAAAGCATTCACCTGTTTTCTCCTCAGTTTTCATTGTAATCCATTTGGCCTTCCATTCTATATGGTCTAAAATCCCAGCTTCCCAATAAGCAGGGTCACTCCAATTTGTGGCTTTTCCATTGTTATCCCAGACACGTACTTGCCAATACGCACGCTGCATTGATTTCAAAGGAATTCCTTGATATTCAATGTTTACTGATTGGTCGTTCGTTGTTTTTCCACTCGACCACAACAAATTTTTGGTGTTAAAATTAGCAGATGTATTGGCTACCCTAATTTCGTAAGCCGTTTGTTTGAAATTGTTTTCGTTAGTTGTAAACTGCCAGCTAAAACGAGGTTTTACTACATCAATACCTATTGGATTGGTGTGGTATTCGCAAACCAAATTGGTTATTTTAGTTGTTGCAAAAGTGATAATACTGATAAATAAAAAGGTAAAAACCACTTTTAATCGAAACTTTAACTGACCCATTATGATTAATTTAAATGTTATTTTGCTAATTCTTTAAGTTCTGAAAACCGTTTTTTTAATTGACTGATTTTTTTCTTGTTTTCAACATTTGAAATGCCGTTCTTAATTTCACTCGGGTCATTTTTCAGGTTGAAATACTCCTCGTATTTGTAATTTGGATAAACAATATACTTATCCGACAATGAAACCAGTGCCTGCGACGAAGGAATAAATGATTCTCTATTGATAAATGGATGTTCGCAAAAGAAATCAGTTCTCAGTACATTCGTTTTATTTGAGAGATAAGTTTTTGATAGGTCTTTACCTTGCATTACCGATGGAATATCAACGCCTGATGCTGCCACTAAGGTAGGTGCAATATCAATATTCAGCACCATATTTTTATTGGCTGTGCCCCTTGCTTTTGTGGGTATGCGTGGGTCGTAAATAATTAACGGAACACGGATATTTTCCTCATAAGCGTACCATTTATCGGCTAGTTGGTGGTCGCTTTGGAAATAACCGTTATCGCCCATAAACACGATGAGGGTGTTTTCATAAACGCCTTGTCTTTTTAGCTCAGCAATAATTTTTCCAACTGCCTCGTCCATGTCGGTAATCAATCGATAATAGGACTTCATGTATCGTTGGTACTTTTCAGGGGTATCAAACCGCCAATGCCAACGCGTACGACTTTCGCATTTTTCATCAGCAATGAAAGGCGGAAGTGCCTTTAAACATTCTAAAGTAGAAGTTGCGGGCAATGGTATTTCTACATTCTGATAGTACTTATCGCTCGATGGTTTATTGCGATATTGGTCGGGATGATTATCCTCGGCATGTGGTGAAAAAAAACTTACCGAAAGGCAAAATTGCTTGTCTTTGGGCCTGATCTTCAGAAAATCAATTGCATCTTTTGCATTTTTGTCTGTCACATGAATAGAGTCGCCAGTTATTCGGGTATATTTTTTCCTTCTTTCATCTTCGCCAATGCTTTCAATTTTACCTGTTAATGGTAGCCAATGCTTTCCTTCGTATTCTTTTACATGGTCGAAGTCGGTTTTTCTGATTTTTCCAACTCCATATTTCCCAATAAAGCCGGTAAAATAACCCGAATTTCGCAATACAGAAGGATAGGTGTTGGTAAAATTTTCTTCTGAAATTTGTTTTCCAAAACGATCAATGTTATTCCTGCTCATATATTGTCCGGTAAGCAATGTCGCCCTGCTTACACAGGAGATTGGAGTAGTTACATACGTATTATCGTACCGTATGCCATCTTTGGCAATTGCATCAATACTGGGTGTAACAACAATATCATTCCCCATGCAACCAATTGAATTCCAGCGAATATCATCAGCCAATAAAAAAACGATATTCATTTTTTTATCTTTTGAATCGGTGTTTGCTGCTGTTGCTGAAGCGTTAAAAAGAATAAAGCCACAAGCAATATTCATCGAACAAAACTTTTTTTGAAATAAATTATACATTTTTTTATAGAATTACATTGATAGTCATTTGTTTATCATAAACTACTCACAGTATACTTTCAGTAATTACACATTATCACCTGAAGAGTGGCAGACCTTTGCATATAGGCCAAACTCTAAATTCTAGCATACCCTTATTATTATTTTCAAATGGACCAGGAAACGGATTTTGCATATTGCGCGATTGACCAAAATAATCGGTATCGATGACTATTGGCGAACCATCAGCATTCTCAAACGGAGTTTTTGGAGTCAACGCCTTTCCCAACAATTCGGTGTTCACGAGCGGGTGCATTGCATTAGTATCCCAAGCCTGATCCAGAGCAAGTTGCAGATACCAGCCGTCAGATTTTTCAACTAATTTGAGATTTGGGTTGTTGGGGTTTAGTAATGGCTGTTTTTCCTGAGTACCTGACTTACCACCTTTAAGGTAAGAATTACCTTGCATTGCAACGTTTTTCCTGTCGCTATACTTGTCAAGACCGGTTCCGATAAATATATTATTGTAAAAACGTTCATCTCCGTTATCGACAGAGTCGAGTCGTAAAAAATCCACGCTATGGTTTTTAAATACAGGTGTTTTACGGGTTTCCTTTCGCTGATTTAATCTACCGCTAAACAGATTATGGCAGTAAGCACCACCTGAAGAACCATCGAGCACCGCCACTTTTGAAAGAAAAAGATTATTGAAGATGGACATTGGACCGTGATTTACCTCCACAAAAAGATCTTGTGCCAGGTTATCGTGAAAAAGATTGCCTTCAATGTGCACACCCTGAGACATCCAGTCGAGCCAAATACCCTTTTCAGCCCGATAAATATGATTGCCAGCAATCAGTACATCTATCGGTGCATGGAATTTAATTCCTGCGGTTTCGTAACCAGCAAAGCGCTGATTTATTGCAATGTCGTGAATAATGTTACCCGTAACTTTGCTGAACACTGCACCCAAACTGCCAACAATCCCAGCTTGTCCGCAAAATGAAATGGTGTTGCCAATAATACGATGATGACCAACGGACTCTTTTGACCAACCATATTCAATTGCTTCCTGTACACCTTTTTGCCAGCCTTGCGAGTCCATAGCGTAGGTATTATCGTATTTATCGCCAAACTTTCCCAATGTAATGCCAACACATCGCGCATGGCTGATAATATTGTTTTCAATTACCCAACCTATGCTCCAATGCGTTCCGATAAGTCCAACTTGCTCTGCCGTTGGCGGTGCCCAATTGCAGGCTGCCTGCGACATTACAAAGCCGCGAACAGTGATGTAGTTGATATGTTCCTTTGATGGATAAAACACAGTTGGACGAACATTGATTTCTACAGTGTGTTCATTCGGATTGATGACTTGACATCGAATCCAAAGTGT
>CAIWIS010000225.1 GCA_903912795.1 uncultured Bacteroidales bacterium | reverse complement strand
TTTCACAAATCAATTGTAACTTCAAGTCCCCTTTAGGGGATATAGGGGCAGTTATAACAATAATTTTTACCGCCCCAAGCCCCTAAAGGGGATGTAGAGTTACTTTCGTCATTAAAAAAATGGTATATTATATTTGAACATTTATTTAAGTACAATAAAACATCAAACCACAAAAGAAACACAAAAGAAACACAAGGTAAAAAACCTCAAATAAAATTAGAAACACAAATTTTCAATATCGAAAATTATTCCTTTTGTTGACTTTTGTGTTCTTATGTGGTTCAATTCTTATATTTATTTCTATAATTCCTTATTGGTAAAGAATAACTGCTTTCAAAAAATACGAATTGCAAAAATACAAAAATCTTTCGACAAAATAAAACTAAAAGTGTATTTCAAAAAATTTAATTATAAACACGCAAAACAAATATCTGAGGGTCAACACGCAATGAAAATTGTTGAAAAGTAATTGACAACTGACGTTGGATGACTTGGAAATAATAGCTATTTTTGCAGAAGTACGAAAAAATTTAAAACCAATAGCGTGACAGCACCAAGCAACAAACAACTAATTATTTATATTTCGATAGCCGTTATATTTTCCTTATTAATAGCCACTTACTTTCTGACCAAAACACCCGAATCAAAACCCAAAGTAGAAATACCCAATAATTACAAAGGCTGCAACCAGCTAATTAATGCCAGCGCACCCATAGAGCCCGCCGAAATTATACGCGACATTAATACCATTCAATTAGTGCATGCTATGAAAAATGGCTTAAAAGAGCCATTCGCAACCAATGTCGAATTTGATTCGACTATAAATAAAATGGTTGAAAAATATGAACTTGTGGAAATTAAAGATTGTAGATTGTACCACTTAAAGTCGTTGAAACACTCACATCCATACTTAATACCCGAGGCTGTAAGCATGGTTGATGAAATAGCTTATCGGTTTCAGGCTAAACTCAAGGAGAAAAAATTGGGTAATTATTGCTTTTTTCTGACTTCGGTATTGCGTACGCTCGAATCGCAAGAAAAATTAAGCACGCGCAATGGTAATGCTTCGGATACTACAGCCCATTTTTATGGTACTACGGTGGATATATCGTACAAACATTTTTTGAATTTGGACAACGACTCCATAGTGCCAAAATGGGAAATAATACAGGAACTCACCAAAACGCTTCTCGAAATGCGCAAAGAATGTAAGCTACTTGCTGTACGTGAGCGTCATCAATCTTGCTTTCACATAACAGTAGTGTGCTGTAAACCCAAAGAAACAAAAATAGAAAACCTGTAAAAGGGTTTATTTTATCATTTTCAGACCACTAAGCGCCGAACTATCGTTGGGCCGAAGTATAAGCGCTTGATTGAAAAGCACTTTAGCATCAGTTGGTTTATTAAGATTCAGTTTGGTCCAAGCAAGCATAATTACCGATTCGTAATCGAGCGGATAGAGATTGAAGTTTTTTCCAAACAAATTGGCTGCATTATTATAGTCTTTGCGATTGTAATAAATTACTCCTAACCAATAATTTGCAACTGTATTTTGCGGATCTATTTTCAGAATTTGTTGGTAATGTGCTTTCACTTTTTCCCAACTTTCGATAGCACTTAATGGTTTAACACATCCAAAGCGTGCTTCAATAGCATAGGGTTTTAATGCAATAGCAATATCATAATATTTAATAGATTCGGTGTATTGTTTTGCCAAATACGAAAGCCATCCCATTCGTACATTGATAATATAACTATCCTTAGAATAAATTGCTTTTAAATCATTTATAGCTGTAGTATAATTTCCAGCGGTTTCCGATTCGTAGCTTTTTGAGAATGCAGCTTGCATAACTGTATTGCTTTGTGCATACAAGTTATTGATTGATAATAAAATAATTACTGCTAAAATGATTTTTTTTAAAGTTTCCATATTATTCCTCCTGATATTGAATTTTGATTATAAATAGTTGTAAAACTTGTTGTAGTTGTTTTTTTATCGAATCCGTAATTTCCAAAAAGTGATATGTGTTTACCAGCATACCAAATCAGCGTGCCACCTATTCTAAAGGTTGTATTGTCGGTCGAATTGAACATATAAAGTCCATTTCCTTCGGCATAATTTTTTAATTCGCCTAAGGTAAATGAACCTTCGAACCATAAATTTTTATTCAGAAATAATCCTACTGATTGCGAAAAAACCAAGTCATTATAACCCGATTCCATTAGTTGATACAATGAACTTTTGAGATAAATATTTTTACGACCTGGAATTAAATAACCAACTTGTATCCCTAGCTGAGTAGTTGTGTCAGTATCCATAATATAATTTGAACCATAAAGACTTACATCTAATTTATTAATTTTTGTACTGAATTTACCAACAAACATATTACCCTGATATACATTGAAATTGGGAATTGTTGTTTTATAGTTGATTTGATTTGGCTGAAATTGATTATCAATAATTATAGTTGTATCAATTACTTGTGCATACAGATAATGATAAGCAACAAGCAATGAGGTTTTTGCACTTATTTGCCAATTTAAGCTTGCATAATACTCGTTTTGTGTTTTATAAATTACATCCGATTGTGCAGGATTGCCCACAGAACGAATATTGGATTCAGATTGCGAAAAAGTTGAAGCTGATTGATATAATGATAATCTATGGCTTAGTTGTGTACTAACTCCAGCTCGTAAATATGTTGGATTAGAACGTATAGATACTGAATTAATTTTATAATTGCATTCTAAATCAATCGCATCCAACACTTTAAATGGTTTCAAATTCAGCATCTTTTTATATTCATCTGATAGTTTTGAAGCATAAAAGTTTGAATTGCCTTTATCACCAGCATTTAAACCACAGTAATACAAGTAGAGTTTTACGTCAGAGTCATTCGCATCAAATTTCAATGCTTTTCGGTATTGTTGTTGAGCTAAATAGAACTCGTTTTTCACAAAGTGGGCATAGCCCATGCGTTTTCTAAGGTTTTTAAAATCCACATCTTGACGTATTGCCTCATTCCCATAATTTATCAATTTATCCCAATCGCCATTCAGATAACAAGCATAAGTCACGCTGTCGGCCGTTTGATAAGTTATGGTTTGTTGTGCCATTACCAAAACTGGAAAAAACAAGGCTATAATTATTACT
>CAIWIS010000224.1 GCA_903912795.1 uncultured Bacteroidales bacterium | reverse complement strand
GGTTCGTGGACTCCAAAACAAGAATTGATGAAGAAATGGGGCGAATGGGCTGGCAAGCCATTTATGATTACCGAGTTTTACACCAAAGGGATGGATTCGGGAATGGCAAATACAACGGGAGCCGGATTTACAGTCAGGACTCAATTGGATCGGGGCTATGCCTATCAGCATTTTTGTTTGGGATTACTTCAATCGCCCTACTGTGTTGGCTGGCATTGGTTTAAATATCAGGATAATGACCCAACAGCAAAAGGAGTTGACCCATCGAATATTGATTCAAATAAAGGAATTATAAATAATGAATATCAATGGTATACGCCTCTTGTTGAAAAAATGAAGCAAGTAAATGAACAAGTTTATTCATTAATAGACTTTTACGATAATAATACTTTAAAATAGAAGATATTAGAATTCAGAGCCAATAACCAAGAAATGACGCGACATTTTAACTTCTTAGATAATTCAAAATATAAGTGCTATTTAGAAGTTTTAAAGTGAAGTTCGAATTTAAGCAAAAAAGCCATATAAATTATGAGAATAATTCGTTTACTGTTTTCAATATTTATTTTTACATTGTCTTCAAGTGCTCAAACTACCACGCTACTGGAAACAAAAGGCTCATCGGGAACCGGAGGTTGGTATGCTCGTCAGGCCAAATTAGTGACTCTTCTGCCTGCATTTACTCCCATAACAAATGCTGGTGAATTGGATGTAAATAAATATGGAAGTTCAAATCAGTTATCTGAAACTGCTACCGGATTTTTTTATACAAAAAAAAATGGAAATCGCTGGTGGATAATTGATCCTGAAGGAAAAGCGCAACTAAATATTGCCATGAATAGCCTATATAACTTAGCTAACGACGCTGCAGTAGCTGTTGCGAGTGACAGACTTTGGGCACTAGGTTTTAATGGTATTGGAAGTTTTTTGTCCGACGAAAATCAGACATTACGCTATAACAGTGCACATACCAATCAATTTTCGTACACCCGAAGAATCAACTTTTTTTTGAATTATAAAAATGTTCGAAAAAATTATTATACTACGCCAACTGCCATACAAGGCGATCTTAATTACATTTTTGTTCTCGATCCAAAATTTGCGGAGTATTGCGACACACAAGCAAAAAAATTTGAACAATATAAAAATGAAAAAAATCTACTTGGATATTTTATCGACAATGAAATCAACTTCAATCAGGATCAACTTCCTAATTTCTTGACAGATTTATCACCCGGCGATCCAAGTTACGATGAGGCACTTACTTTTGCAACAGCTAACGGTCTTACGAAAGAACAAGTAGTGGCAGGACAAGCTTCTGAAGCTGTATTACAAGCATTTGCAACAAAACTGGCTGAACATTATTACGAAGTGACATCGGCTGCATTGAAAAAATACGATCCAAATCACATGAATCTGGGTAGCCGGTTACATGGTCGTCCACGAGGCATTGAAGGTGTGGTGAAGGCAGCAGCTAAATGGTGTGACATTGTTTCAATTAATTTTTACGATAACTATTCTCCCGATAATCAAATAACAAATGCGAATACTTACTTAAAATGGATAGATAAACCCTGCATAGTGAGCGAGTTTTACGTTAAAGGAGAAGATGCGGTTACTGCTGGTTGGGTTGCAGGTTATTCTGGTGCCGGTTGGTTGGTTAAAACTCAGACCAATAGGGGAAATTGGTACCAAAACTCTTGTATAGAACTTCTAAAATCCGGACGTTTTGTAGGATGGCACTGGTTTAAATATCAAGATGATGGTGACTCCAACAAAGGTATAGTTAAGGATGTTGCCAATGGAAATGGCGAATACCTTGACCTTACAAATCAAATGACACTGGTGAATAATAATAGGTTTGCGTTGATAAATTACTTTGATGGAACAACTTCGGTAGTGACCAATATAAATCAAAATATTTCTATCACAAAATTAGGCGGAAATATCACATTAAATGGAATAGGAGAAAAGTCTACTTTGAGAATTTACGATATTTCCGGAAAACTAATTATGGATTTGGACATTGATGGTACTTCCAATACAATTAAACTGAATGAAATGAAAAAAGGAATCTATTTCTTGAAAATTGATACAGTTTTGGGGCATAATCAATTTAATACAAAATTCAAAATTTGACATTCAAAGGTTTTTTCTTTTGTTTAGTTATATTTCATAATTGAAAGATGAGTCTGAAACACGACTCATCTTTTTTTTGTTTAATTCAGTTTAACCCAAATTCAATTCCGGAAAATATCGACTTGCTAACGCTTTGTATATCTATGCGTTATGTAAATAACGAATGCTAAATTATGGCATAGTTGGTTGAGAACAAATAGAATAGTAATGTGATTGATTTGTACGAGAGTTATACTAATATGAATAAATTTTTTATTTCTATATCATTATAAATCGTATTTTTGCGCCTGCTAACTATTAAACTAATATAAAAAATCATATTATGGTAAAAACAAACTTCACAAAAACAGAAAAACGATTTTCTGTTTCACAATTAGCGCGATGTCTATCGCTTGCATTGATTTTTGGGGCTCTAAGCAGTATGGCATTGAATGCGCAAACAACGGTGTTTCTGGATCAGTTTGGCGAAACAAGTCGCACTATAACAAGCGGAGGTACGCCAACAATGACGTATACGCTTACAAATAATACTGCTGTAGGAAATCCTATCATTGAAAGCTCTCTTTTAACGGGGACTCAGCCTTATATAAAAATGATTGGGATGCATGCTTCTGTGGGTCAATGTTTTTTGACAGGGCCCCTTTCTACTTATGGAAGTCCTTTTAATTCGACGCTTAAATCAAATTCTGGATTAGTTACCTGGTCAATGAATGTACGTCAGAATTATAATGGTGGAAATTGGGGAACAATGGCCGGTCGCGCTGTTGCGGTTATTTTAGCTGCAAGTGAAGCAAACTTGCTGAGTCCGACTTGTGTAGGTTATCTGGTTTGCGGATCACCAAGTTCAGGTAATGGATATAGACTAACAAAATTTACTGCAGGTCTTAGTTCGGCGGGAAATAGTAGCAACCTAACAGTTATTGCGGGACCTGCACCAGCAGTAGCACCCTCACCTGCGTTAAGTACTTGGTACACTAATGTTAAAGTCACCTATAATCCAACTGACGATACATGGACAATGTATCAAAGTGCCGGTTCCACTGTAGCTGATTGGCTTTCTGACCCTTCAACCACTTCAACTTTGATTGGTAGTGCTGTTGATAATACAAATACAAGTGTAGCGATGAATTCCTTTGGATATTTTCAAGCGCATTCATCAAGTAGTACTACTGCTTTTAATTTTTATATTGATAATTTTAAAGTAGCTGTAACTCCTACAACTCCTACACTTAATACGTCAACTTCAACTTTAACCGGTCTTAATTATGTTTCAGGGTCTGGACCATCCACGTCGCAATCTTTTAATTTGAGTGGAATAAATCTTAGCGGTGCTCCTGGTAATATTACTGTTGCAGGCACTACGAACTATGAAGTATCAACCGATAATACAAATTTCGGTAGTTCCGTGAACGTTGCTTATTCTTCCGCCACTTTGGCATCAACTCCTGTCTATGTTCGCTTGAAAAGTGGTTTGCCCATAGCAAGCTACAATAGTGAAGTTGTAACATGTACTGGAGGTGGAGCAGCAGCGGCACTAAATGTTACTTGCAGTGGTAGAGTGCTGCAGTCTCCTGTTACATATACCTGGAATCAAACAGGAACGGCATCGGTAGCAACTGCTGCTAACTGGACGCCAGAAAGAACCACACCCGAAATTAATGACCTATTACAGATAAATGGAGGGGGTTCCGTTGTATTAACAGATTTGACAACTCAGACCATTGGCCAATTGTTAATTTCAAACAGCACCACTGTGGAG
>CAIWIS010000223.1 GCA_903912795.1 uncultured Bacteroidales bacterium | reverse complement strand
TAATAATAATGGTGTTTTTAAAGTCGATACGGCGACCTAAACTATCAGTTAATCTGCCTTCGTCCATCATTTGTAACAAAATATTAAACACATCGGGATGTGCTTTTTCTATCTCGTCGAGCAAAATAATGGAATACGGTTTCCTGCGTACTTTCTCGGTCAGCTGTCCACCTTCTTCGTAACCCACATATCCAGGAGGCGCTCCAATGAGGCGCGAAACACTGAATTTTTCCATGTATTCGCTCATATCCACACGTATAAGTGCATCGGTGCTGTCGAACATAAACTCAGCTAATATTTTAGCTAAATGTGTTTTTCCAACACCTGTAGGACCAATAAATATAAACGAACCAATTGGTTTGTTAGGGTCTTTAAGTCCTATGCGATTGCGTTGTATGGCTTTTACAATTTTATTTACAGCTTCGTCCTGACCAATGACTTTGCCTGTTAAAGCTTCTTTCATCTGACGAAGTTTCAGTCCTTCGGCCTGTGCAATGCGTTGAACCGGAATTCCCGACATCATAGCTACCACTTCGGCCACTTGCTCTTCGTCAACGGTTTCGGGATGTTTTTGGGCATCCTGCTCCCAACGTTTTATGGCGTCGTCGAGCATATATTGTGTTTGTTTTTCCTGATCGCGAATAGGGCCGGCCAACTCGTATCGCTGTTCTGAAAGGACACGCATTTTTTCTTTCTTAAGTCCTTCAATTTTCTTTTCGAGTTCTTCAATTTCAACCGGAACCGATACAGTGCCAATGTGCACACGCGAACCTGATTCATCAAGCGCATCAATTGCTTTATCGGGGAAACAACGGTCGGTAATATAACGGTCGGTAAGACGTACGCAGGCTTTTATAGCCTCTGGCGTATACCGCACATTGTGATGATATTCATATCTTTCGCGTATATTTTCCAGAATTTGTAAGGTTTCATCCGCTGTGGTGGGGTCAACCATTATTTTTTGGAATCGACGTTCGAGCGCTCCATCTTTTTCGATACTCTGACGGTATTCATCCAGTGTAGTAGCTCCCACACATTGAATTTCGCCACGCGCCAAGGCAGGTTTTAGCATGTTAGCAGCGTCAAGCGAGCCTGGCGCTCCACCTGCACCAACTATGGTATGTATTTCGTCGATAAAAAGAATGACGTCCGTGTTTTTTTGTAATTCGTTCAAAATTGCTTTTATACGCTCTTCAAATTGTCCGCGGTATTTTGTACCTGCTACTATCGAAGCCATATCGAGCGATACAACACGCTTGTCGAACAATACGCGCGATACTTTACGTTGGATTATGCGTAATGCAAGTCCTTCCACAATAGCCGATTTACCTACACCAGGATCGCCAATAAGCACCGGATTATTCTTTTTCCGTCGACTTAATATTTGTGCCAAGCGCTCAATTTCTTTTTCGCGCCCTACTATTGGGTCGAGTCTATCTTCCTTTGCAGCTTTGGTTATATCCACACCAAATGTATCCAATGCAGGTGTCTCCGATTGTTTTGGAGGTGCCGTGGATTGTGATTTTTGTTTTTTACGTGGATCATCATCTTCATCATCATCGTCCTGAAAGGCAGAACTTTGAATAGGCGATGTGTTGGATTGCGAAAGTACTGATTTTACTTTCTCATAACTCATATTTTCGTCCTTCAAGGTGTCCGAAGCTAAGTTGTTTTTTTCTTTTAAAATAGCCAACAATAAATGTTCGGTATCGGCCGTATCGTTCATGAGCGAACGGGCTTCAAGTTCCATAATTTTTTTTATGCGTTCGGCACTTTTTAATACAGGCAATTCGACACCTGTAGGCTCCATATCGGTACGTATCTGACTTTCAATAATTTGCTTTACTTTAAGCAGGTTTATATGTGTCTGATTGAGTATTTCTATAGCTTTCCCATTTCCATTGCGGAGTAAACCGAGCAACAAGTGTTCAGGGCCAATAAAGTTATTGCCTAATCGCTCGGCTTCTTGTGCACTGTATAATAGTACGTTATGTAATGATTCTGAATAGTTAATAGTCATAACTGATAGTGTGTTATTGAATCGACAAATTTAATGAAAAGTTTGAATCAATTGAGTTGTTTCACCAAAAATGTAATTCATTTATGATGTTTTTTCTTTTATCAAAAATAATACCTAATTAAAAAGACTGACAAAAGCAGTAAAATTGGCATTTTTAAACCAAAAAATCAATTTTTTTAATTAGATTTGCGGCTGTTTTGCTTCATATAAAGCAATAGTTAGTATAAAAACGAATTTTACAAACAAAAAGTTTATGACAGAAAAAATTTCATCATCGCTGCGCGATTCAAAAACGGCACGTTGGTTTGTTCTTATCCTTGTTTCGTTCACCATGATGTGTATGTATTACCTGACGGATGCCATGGCTCCTTTGCAGGAAAAACTACAGGGAAATTTAAATTGGACTGCTACCGAATATGGTTTTTTTACCAGTGGATATGGTTGGTTCAATGTGTTTTTGCTTATGCTGGTATTCAGCGGAATGATTTTGGATAAGCTAGGTACTCGTTTTACGGGTGTGTTGGCTATAGCCATTATGCTTATTGGTGCTTTTATTAAGTATTGGGCTATCGATGGTCATATTGGTGCTGGCACCTACGAGCTTTCGATAGGTTCGTTCCAATTGTTGAGTCCTACTTCTAAGTCGGCTGTAATTGCCGGACTCGGTTTTGGTATTTTTGGTGTAGGTTGCGAAATGTTTGGAATATCGGCCAATAAGGCTGTAGTTCGTTGGTTCAAAGGCAAAGAAATGGCGTTGGCAATTGGACTGAATACCTCTACCGGACGTATTGGTACAGCATTGGCCATGTTTACACCACTGCCACTTTACAAACTTACAAGCAATGTAAGTACACCCGTTATTGTGGCTATGATTTTGCTTTGCGTGGGCTTACTCGTATTTTTGTTTTTTACATTTATGGATAAAAAGTTAGACCGCGAAGAAACTGCTGCTGGTGTTGAAAGCGAAGAAGAGTTTAAATTTACGGATGTGTTGGATATAGCCAAAAATCGTGCATTCTGGTATATTGCCATTCTTTGTGTGTTGTTTTATTCGGCTGTTTTTCCATTTATTAAATTTGCTACCAACCTTATTGTACAAAAATTTCAGGTCGACGATACATTTGCAGGGTATATCCCAGCCTTATTGCCGTTTAGTGCACTGCTACTCACACCATTATTTGGAGGTATTTCCGATAAAAAAGGCAAAGCAGCAAGCATTATGATTCTGGGTTCAATTTTATTGGTAATTGTGCATCTCCTGTTTTCAATACCATCGCTCAATAGCTTTAGTATTGCTATTGGATTGGTTATGTTGTTGGGAATTGCTTTCTCGCTCGTACCTTCGGCCATGTGGCCAGCAGTAGCTAAAATTATTCCGCACAGCAAGCTGGGAACTGCTTATGCCATGATTTTCTGGGTTCAAAACTGGGGATTAATGGGTGTGCCGTTGTTAATTGGCTATGTGCTTGATAAGTATTGTATTATTAGTTCCGAAGAACAGCTGATAGAAGGTAAAATGCAATTAATAACACAATACAACTATACTATACCCATGCTAATTTTTGCCTGCTTTGGTTTATTAGCTATTGTTTTTGCCTTTTTGCTCAAAGCTGAGGACAAGAAAAAAGGTTACGGCTTGGAGCTGCCCAATGTAAAGGAGTAAAACTTTTATAGAAATAAATAAACACCTGCTTTGTTAAATGAAACGAAGCAGGTGTTTTTTATTTTATACCATCAACAATGGCTTTGTGGGTATATTCAAAAAGGGTGTTGAAATCAACTTCGTTTACTGCAATTGGTTGATGAATAGTGAATGTAATCCGATTTCCAATTCCGAGAGGGAACTTACCATAACGGAACGCCTTCCAGGAATTGTTGATGGTTATTGGCACTACAATGGCACTTGGCGAGTATTTGCAAAGGATTTTTAATCCGTTGGGTGCAAATTCCTTGGGTTTGCCGTCGCGCGTGCGAGTACCTTCGGGGTAAATAATGGTGGAACGTTTGTGAAGTTCAATGTATTCGCCCATTTTTTTCAGGAGTGGCAAAGCTTGTTTGGGGTCCTTACGGTCGATAAGTACTGAGCCACCATGTGTTAGATTAAACGAAATACTTGGTATGTTTCGACCCAACTCAATTTTGCTCACGAACTTTGGATGAAATTTCCGTAAAAACCAAGCCATTCCTACAATATCGAAAATGCCTTGATGATTGGCCACAAAAATGATTGGTTTGCCCGTAGGTATCAATTCTATGTTCTCGCATTTACTCGTCGAAAGCAAAAAATTAGGGGTAAGCATCAAAAATAAATCAAGAAAATCAACGCTACGTTTATGTGCCTGATACCCAAACGCCTTCAAGCATATCCACTGAATAGGATGAAAGAGGCATAACGAAAATAAAAACCAAAAATAGGCTAGAATTGAAAACGGAATTGCTATAAGTTTTATAAGCATAACGGGTAAATTTTTTGACAAAAATACGACAATTCATCCGAATTTTCCAAATTTCCTTATAGTTGTTTAGTTTTTTTGGACTTTTGTTAAGCTAATAAATTATCTATTGTCCTTATTTTTTTGTAATTTTGCCGCAATTTGCAAATATTACACCCATGAGTATTGAATTAAGTGAACAAGAACTGTTCAGACGTCAGAGTTTGAACGAATTACGTAATCTCGGCATCGATCCTTATCCTGCCGCATTGTATCCAACCAACGCATTTTCGACCGATATAAAAAATACTTTTGCCGACAATGAAACTGCTGTGCAGGTTTGTGTAGCTGGACGTATAATGAGCCGTCGGATAATGGGGAAAGCTTCGTTTATGGAGCTTCAGGACTCCAAAGGCCGCATACAAGTTTATGTTAGTCGCGACGATATTAGCACCGAGGCGCAACCCGAAATGTATAATAGTGTGTTTAAAAAACTGTTGGATATTGGCGATTTTGTTGGTATCAAGGGTTTTGTTTTCCGCACACAAATGGGCGAAATTAGTGTTCATGCTCAGGAGCTTACTGTATTGAGCAAGTCGTTACGACCACTTCCAATTGTAAAATACAAGGATGGTGTTGCTTTTGATGCATTCGAAGATCCCGAACAACGTTACCGTCAACGCTATGTTGATTTGGTGGTGAACGAGGGAATAAAAGATATTTTTCTGAAACGTACACGCGTTTACAATTCAATGCGTGAATATTTCAATTCCGAAGGTTATATTGAGGTAGAAACACCTGTGTTACAAGCCATTCCGGGTGGAGCTTCGGCTCGTCCGTTTATAACACATCACAATGCTTTGGATATGCCGCTTTATATGCGTGTAGCTAATGAGTTATACCTCAAAAGACTTATTGTAGGTGGTTTCGAAGGCGTTTATGAGTTTTCCAAAAACTTTCGCAACGAAGGTATGGATCGCACACACAATCCGGAATTTACGGCTATGGAAATTTATGTAGCCTACAAGGATTACAACTGGATGATGACATTTACCGAAAATATGATTGAAAAAATTTGTATGGACGTAAATGGCACTACCGAATTGCAAGTGGGCGATAAAACCATCAGTTTTAAAACGCCATTTAAGCGTGTAACCATGATTGATGCCATTAAAGACCATACAGGCATTGATATTAATGGAATGAACGAAGATGAATTGCGCGAAGTGTGTAAAAAACTGCATATTGATGCGGATGAAACCATGGGAAAAGGTAAAATGATTGATGAAATTTTTGGTGAAAAATGCGAAGGAAATTATATTCAGCCTACATTTATTACCGATTATCCAATGGAAATGAGCCCTTTGTGTAAACGTCACCGCGATAATCCTGAACTGACCGAACGTTTTGAGTTAATGGTAAATGGAAAAGAATTGGCCAATGCTTATTCCGAACTCAATGATCCTATTGACCAACTTGGACGCTTTCAGGATCAATTGAAACTGAGCGAAAAGGGCGACGACGAAGCCATGTTTATCGATATGGATTTTGTACGCTCATTGGAATATGGTATGCCCCCAACATCGGGTATGGGAATTGGTATGGATCGCTTGGTAATGCTTATGACTGGTCAACAGGCTATTCAGGAAGTGCTTTTCTTCCCTCAAATGAAACCCGAAAAAGTGGTTAAAAAAGAGGGCCCCGAAAAATTTATTGAATTGGGCATTCCTGCCGAATGGGCTGATGTAATAATGAAAACGGGCATTCAAACTGTAGATGCACTCAAAGGGCTGAATCCAAATAAAATTCATCAAGATATTTGTGGGTATAACAAAAAAAATAAACTGGAGTTGAAAAACCCTACGAAGGAAGAAGTGGAGAGTTGGGTTAAAAGTTCTGCCCCCAACCCCTAAAGGGGAGTAAGAAAGGGTATTCAAAGTGATTTGTATTTTTTAGAAAAGTAAAGAATTAAATAG
>CAIWIS010000222.1 GCA_903912795.1 uncultured Bacteroidales bacterium | reverse complement strand
TATATTCCTATAATTTATATTATGTCAAATAGAATAATGTCTTTATTAAAAATATACATTAACCCTATTGTAATAATAAAAAAAAGAGCAGTAACAATTTAACTTGTTACTGCTCATATACCAATTATTAATTGAAGTTTAAATATTGAACTTTAAATTCAGAAAATCAAATGATATCAAATAAATTTACAATTTCCATTCTAAAATCGAACATTCGTTTAATATCATCAGGAGCATCTACACATCCATCAAATGACTGCAAATAAGCAATATATGCGGTTTTAATTTGTGTGAAATTCTGATGTCCAGAAAGTTTTTTAAACACCTCCCCCGACAACATATTTGGTTCTTTTCCAAAACTTAAAGCAGTTAAAGCTTCAACAATCTGTTCGGCTTTTTCTTTGATTTCTTTTTCAGTCATATAAATTGATTTAAAATAATTATTTCTTATCTATGTTCTTAAAATCAATAATGAGGTTTAACTCATCTAACTGACTTTGATCAATAATTGATGGTGCATCAATCATCACATCACGTCCTGAATTATTTTTTGGGAATGCAATACAGTCGCGGATACTATCAAGTCCTGCAAATAATGACACAAAACGATCCAAACCGAATGCCAAACCACCATGAGGAGGAGCACCATATTTAAATGCACTCATTAAAAAACCAAATTGTGCTTCTGCTTTTTCTGGAGTAAAACCAAGTAGTTCAAACATACGATTTTGTAATTCGCTGTTATGAATACGAATAGATCCCCCACCCAACTCAACTCCATTTACAACCATATCATATGCATTTGCTCTTACTTTACCTGGATCACTATCTAAATAAGAAACATCTTCAATTTTTGGGGATGTAAATGGGTGATGCATAGCATAATAACGTTGTGTATCTTCGTCCCATTCGAATAATGGAAAATCAATTACCCACAATGGTTTAAATTCTTCTTTGTTGCGAAGACCAAGCCTTGCCCCTACTTCAAGCCTTAATTCGCATAGAGCTTTTTGAGTTTTAGTTTTTGTTCCAGCCAAAATCAAAATCATATCACCAGCTTGAGCATTAAACATGGATGCAATAGATTTTAAATCATCGTTCGAATAAAATTTATCAATTGAAGATTTATAGGTGCCATCCATTTCACAACGGATATAAACTAAGCCTTTCGCTCCTATCTGTGGACGTTTTACAAAATCAGTTAATTCATCAATTTGTTTACGGGTATAATTTGCACAACCAGTTGCACAAATACCAGCTACATAGTCAGCAGTATCAAAAACCACAAAATCATGACCTGAAACTGCTTCTTTTAATTCTACAAATTTCATTTCAAAACGAATATCTGGCTTATCAGAACCATAATACTTCATGGCATCGTGCCAAGTCATACGTGGAAAGCTATCTGTAAAATCAATGTTTTTTACAAATTTAAAAAGATGCTTCACCATTCCTTCAAATGTTTGAAGTATGTCCTCTTGATCTACAAACGACATTTCACAATCAATCTGAGTAAATTCAGGTTGACGATCGGCACGTAAATCCTCATCGCGGAAACATTTAGCAATTTGAAAATAACGATCGAAGCCAGACACCATTAATAATTGCTTAAACAATTGTGGTGACTGTGGTAAAGCATAAAATTCGCCTTGATTCATACGTGATGGCACAACAAAATCACGAGCGCCTTCAGGGGTTGATCCAATTAAAACTGGTGTTTCAACTTCCAAAAAGCCAAGTTGATCCAAATAGCGTCGCGTTTCGAATGCCATTTGATGTCGAAGTATCATATTGTTTCGTACAGAATTACGACGTAAATCGAGATATCGATATTTCATACGAATATCATCACCGCCATCTGTATTATCTTCAATTGTAAAAGGTGGAGTAATTGCTTCATTTAATATTTGTAAAGCATCTACCAATATTTCAACCTCACCAGTAGGTAAATTTGAATTTTTATTGCTACGCTCGGCTACAATACCAACAACTTGTATTACAAATTCGCGCCCTAGCTTATTAGCTTTATCGCAAAGTTCGGTATTTGTATCATTATTGAATACCAATTGAGTTACGCCATAACGGTCACGTATATCCACAAAGGTCATTCCACCCATTTTACGTGTACGGTGCACCCATCCTGAGAGGGTTGTTTGTTGTCCTACATTTGAAAGGCGAAGTTCGCCACAAGTTTGAGTTCTATACATATTTTGAAAGTTTCAACGTCAAAAAAAAATCGTTTTTTATTTGTGAACAAAAATACTAAAAATAAATGAAGCAATCAATTATTGCCTTATTGATTTTTGTATAAAAATTAAAAAAGGTACAAATTTTCATCTGTACCTTTTATATTGTCTGTTATTAAATACTATTATCCAACAGCTACTTCTGGTGAAATCTTTTTAACCAGACCTTTTAATACATCACCTGGTCCAAGTTCGAAAAACTCTGTAGCACCATCTGTAACCATGTTTTTAACTGTTTGAGTCCACCGAACAGGAGCTGTAAGTTGAGCAATTAAGTTTTCTTTAATTGCAACTGGGTCAGTTTGAGGATATGCATTAACATTCTGATAAACAGGACATATAGGAGATGAGAATGTAGTAGTTTTAATAGCTGCTTGCAATTCTTCGCTTGCAGGTTGCATTAACGGTGAGTGAAATGCACCACCAACTGGTAATTTCAAAGCACGTTTTGCACCTTTTTCTTTTAAAAGCTCACATGCTTTATCAATACCTTCGATAGAACCAGAAATAACTAATTGACCAGGGCAATTGTAATTGGCCGGAACAACAACTAAATCTTTAATCGAATCACATACTTCTTCTACAGCTTCGTCGCTTAATCCAAGTACAGCAGCCATTGTAGAAGGTTCAACCTCACAAGCTTTTTGCATAGCAAGTGCACGTGCCGAAACTAAACGGAGTCCATCTTCGAAAGACATTGCTTTAGCCGATACCAAAGCTGAAAATTCACCTAATGAATGACCTGCAACCATTTCGGGTTTAAATTCGTCACCCAAAACAATAGCCGAAATTACAGAATGTAAAAATACAGCTGGTTGAGTCACTTTTGTTTGTTTCAAGTCCTCAGCAGTACCTTCGAACATTAAGTCGGTAATACGAAAACCAAGAATTTCATTTGCTTTTTCAAAATACTCTTTAGCAATAGGAGATTGTTCGTACAATTCTTTACCCATTCCTGAAAATTGTGCTCCCTGTCCGGGAAAAACATAAGCTCTCATAATTTTATTAATTAATATAAGTCAATACTAAATTGACTGATTGTAAATTATTTATGTTTATTTTACTTTTCAAAACGGCTGCAAAGATACAAAAATAATAGTATAATCGAAAACTTGAAGTTCATTGACGTCTTAAAAATATACGTATATTACTAGTATAATGTTATTTATTTTGATTTCAATCAAATTTTCAGATTCAGAAATAATGCAGTAACTTTGTAAATCAATTTAATTTAAATTTTATATGGAATTAATAAGACAGTATTTCCCAAACCTCACTCCTACTCAACTTGAACAATTTGAGCAGCTTTATGATTTATATTATGATTGGAATTCGAAAATTAATGTGATATCGCGAAAAGACATTGAAAATTTGTATTTACATCACGTATTACACTCATTATCAATAGCCCAAATAATTAATTTTAAGTCAAGTACATCAATACTTGATGTGGGCACTGGTGGTGGATTTCCAGGTATTCCATTGGCAATTATGTTTCCTGAAGTGAAATTTACGCTAATTGATTCGATTGGAAAAAAGATAAAAGTTGGAATTGAGGTTGCAAATGCTATTGGTTTGAAAAACATTGATTTTAAACATCAACGAGTTCAAGAAGAAAAAGGGAAATACGATTTTGTAGTAAGTAGAGCAGTAATGCCCTTGGATGACCTTGTAAAACTGGTAAAGAAGAACTGTAGTAAAACGAATATAAATGCTATTCCGAACGGACT
>CAIWIS010000221.1 GCA_903912795.1 uncultured Bacteroidales bacterium | reverse complement strand
ACTTAACTACAAGTAATACCTTTTTAAAAGAATCAGGCTTGTCTCCGGTTACAAATCCAATTTTATCTTCGTTGTGGAAAAGCCCAATGTTAAATCCGTACGAATATGATGATGCTGGTAATCGTTTAGCAATTATTGATGAGGTGGATCAATTAGGAACGACTAATCCTACGGCTATTGTTAATTTGTCTGATGCGCAGGCTAAAAATTATAGATTTCTCACGTCCTTAAATTTGGTAGGTGACATAACTAAGGACATCAAATTCGTTTCTCTTTTTGGGTTAAATTCAAGTAATACAAAAGAGTTCTTATTTATCCCCAACAGAGGATTTGATCTTTTATATTCTGGTGAAGTTTTTAACGAAACGAAAGGACAGAACAATACATTATTCACAGTTTATAACGATAACCGAATTTTTTACAACAAAACTTTCAACAATGTTCATACGCTCTATGGTGCGGTGGGATTGAGATGGCAAACAAACCAATTCGACACAGATTATGGTTTGGCTAGAAATACTGCAGGCGATTATTACACCAACCTTAATCGTGGTACTAGTTTATTAAATTCAATAGGTGGAAATAACACCGCATGGAATTGGGGCTCGGTTTATTCAAATTTATCATATTCGTATGCTGATAAATATCTTCTAACCCTTTCTTCAACCCAGGATATATCGTCGCGAGTTGGTAAAAATGCAATAAATACAGTGAAGATAGGCGATGTGCCAGTAGGTGTTTTTTATTCGGTAGGAGGTGCTTGGCGAATTTCAAACGAAAGTTTCTTTCCCAAGGTTCAAAGTATTGATGAGATAAAACTGCGTGCCTCTTATGGAGTAACTGGAAATGATGATGTGGGCGAATTAAATAGCTTTTCGCATTATGTAGTGAGTCAATATCGCAATACATCGACGCTTATTCCAGGCAATTTAGCCAATGATCAATTATCTTTTCAGAGAAAAAAGCAATTCAATGCAGGCCTTGATTTCAGTGCTTTAGGTAATCGATTCAATTTCACTGTAAATTATTTTGACAACAAAAGTGATGATGTGCTAATATTTGAGCAACAAAATAGCTACTTAGGTTATAGTACCTATCCAAACAATACAGCATCTTTCTCAACAAAAGGATTTGAAGCTGAAGCTTTTGCTCGTATAATCAGTAGTCAGGACTTTTCACTCGATCTAGGGTTCAACGTTTCAAAGTACAATACTATTATTGATAAAATTACAGGAGGACAACAAATTGTTGATTTGCCAGGTCAAATGCAAATAATTAACCGTGAAGGTTCCCCTGTGAATAGTTACTATGGTTACAAATTCAAAGGTGTATATACTTCAACTCAGGATGCTTTGAATGCCAATATGCAAAATTTTAGAGGAATGTCATACAAAGCGGGAGATGCAATTTACGAAAATGTACCCGATGCCAATGGGAATTTCGATAACATAATTGATAAAAACGACAAGCAACTCTTAGGTTCTTTTGAACCTGATTTCTTTGGTGGTATTCTTATTAATTCAACTTATAAGAATTTTAGTCTGAATTTATTGTTTCAAGGTGTATTTGGGAATGAAGTATATAATTACACCCGTCGTCAGAACGAAAGCATGACAGGGCTTGAAAATCAGAGTGTAAAAGTCTTACAACGTTGGCAATATGAAGGACAACAAACTTCAGTTCCTAAAGCAAGTTGGAATGACCCAATGGGCAACACCGATTTCTCGGACAGATGGATTGAAGACGGGTCATATTTACGCCTGAAAAATTTAACTATTTCATATCATTTAAAAAGAAATTTTTGGGGTCTTACTAATCTTAAGATTTTTGCAACAGCATCGAATCTTTTTACGCTAAGTAAATATTTGGGCTACGACCCTGAATTTAGTTATTCGCAAAATATTTCAGCGCAAGGAGCCGATTTTTCGAATATGCCACAGAGCAAGCAATTTTCCTTCGGTGTTGAAATAGGCCTATAAGCCATATTTGATATTACTATTATGTTAAAAAATAACAATCAAAGAAAATGAAAAAAACATTTATATATTTGCTATTTATACTTATAATTACTACCGGATGCGAAGATTTTTTGAATCCCGTACAAGGACTAGTTTTGCCAGAGGGTAAGGAATCGGTAGATGAAGTTGAATTACGTTCCATGTGTTTGGGCATGTATAAATTGCAACAAGATTTAGTGGAACAAATTGTAATGTTAGGCGAACTACGTGCCGATCTTATGAATGTTACAGCAAATGCAGACCCTGACTTAAGAGAAATAAGTTCATTTCAAATTTCAGAAAATAATCGTTATGCCAGCCCATCGAAATTTTACAGACTGATAGCTGCAAGTAATAAGTTTATTCGCATTTTAAGTCAACTACATCCTGAAGTACTGGATAAAAACTCTACAATTTCTAACTATCATCGCATGTATGGTGAAGCAATTGCAATGAGAACATGGGCCTATTTTTATGCAGTAAGGATTTACAATGAAATTCCATATATTCCTGAAACACTAAATACTATTGACGAGATTAATGCTTATGTAAATACTCCTGGCGTGTATACTGATAGTGTGTATATACATTATGCTACTAATGGTAAAGACAGCTATGTGATTCGTGATACAACTTTCGTTTTTAAAGATAAAAAATTCTTGAATCAGGATTTGATGACACGCCAATGTATAAAAGATTTAAAGGAAAAAGTTCGTGTTATCGGTGTTGATTACTCAAATAAAGATCAGGTGAATGATCCAACATGGAATATAACAGTTTGGAACAGTGATGCACTAAATGCTTTATTGGTACAAATGTACATGCACATTAATAACTATGCCGATGCAATGGATATATTAAATCCAGTTTTTTTGAGACGTACAGTTCAGAATGTGTCCGATCAAAATGTAAAGTTTGCACTTGATACCAGATTTTCTGGAACAAGCTGGTCTAATATTTTTACTACAATAGATATATACGAACATATTTTTACCCTGCAATTTCAAAAAACACAAAATTCGTGGCAATTAAATAATTTACAACTCTATTTCTCAAATACTTCTCCAAGTTTATATGCGATAAAACCAACAGCAAAAGCCATACGTTTATGGGAATCGCAATGGAAAAATTATAGTATAAATACGACTGATCCAAATCAGGCATTTACTACAAATCCGGGTACTCCCGGCGATTTTTCAAGAGGATTTGGTAGGTCATATATTTATACTGAAAATGGAGTTCCTTTAAGTCAAACTGTGGTGACAAATATGCTAGATCTGAAACGTAAAGGTTTTTGGGACGAAGTAAATGACATTATGCAAAATGTAGATACAGTCATTTATAAATATACTATTGGCAAAGGCCCTTTTGATAAAAATGCAAATTTTATTGTTTATCGTGCACCTTCGATGCATTTATATGCTGCTGAAATTGCTGCAAATCGTCAGTATTTCGATGGGGGTAGTTTAAGGCATGATATTTCAGAGGCGGAGGATTATATTTATTCTGGTGACTTTAATAGTACTACTGATGGTCGTATGGGAGTAGCTGGTAGAGCTGGTTTTCCTTTAAAACTTGGCAAATCAGTTGATAGAGATCGTTACTATATTTTTGACCCAAACAGTAATCAGATTACTGGCTATCGCGATATTCCGACAACGAAAGAAAAGCAATTGTATATAGAGGATATCATAATGGATGAACGTGCAAGAGAATTAGCGTATGAGGGAGAGCGTTTTTACGATTACATTCGTGTCGCCAGACGTCGCGAGGAAGCAGGGAATAATGGTGTAGAATGGCTGGCCGAAAATATCTCGAAATCGCGTCCTGCCAATGAACGTGCTGCAATAAAAGCTCGTTTGATGGATCAGAAAAACTGGGATTTGCCATTTATTTTGAAGTAATTAGAAGCTATTTAAATATGAAAATTATCATGTTTTGGGCACTACTTTTATTCCCAATTTTTTGTTTTTCTCAAAATCAGAAAAACACCAAATTATCACCTTCCTTACACATTAATTGGACACAATTTATGTCACGGCACGATTTAGTGTCGGAAGTATTACCGCTGCAATGGAACGAGGGTTCATTTATTGGTAATGGGCATTTAGGCATGATGGTTTTTGCTACGTTGGAGGATAATCGAATCGATTTTCATATTGGCAAACAAGATGTGACCGACCATCGTAAAGCTCCCGATAAAAAAACGTCGATGGGTGTGGTTGGCGCAACTGTTATGTACGACTATTCCCGTCTCGACCTTGGTCGATTGGCATTACGCCCTGCAGGTAAAATTATATCGGGCACCATGCGGCTCGATTTATGGAATGCCGAAATCAGAGCCAATATTATTACTTCGTTAGGTACCATCAGTTTTCGTGCTTTTGTTCCGTACAATGATATGGTTCAAATTATTGAGGTGCAATCAACGGAGAAAAAGGAACGTATTCCTGCACCTTACAAATGGGAGTTTTTGCCAGGCTATTCACAATCTCCAAGGGTAATTGTCAAAGGAAAGCCAGCTGATTACATTTTCAATCCTGAGCCTAAAATTTCTACACAAAACGACACTTCAATTTGCGTTCAAAGCCTTATTGCAGGTGGCGATTATGCCACTGCATGGTATGATAAAAAAAGCAAAAGGGCAAATACTTCTACTTTATATTTATCTACTGCCAATGAAGTTCCGGCATCCGGATTATCAAAAAAAGTTGCCATTCAGAATATCTCGAAAGCCATTTCGAAACCCATCTCTCGAGTAGAAAAAAATAACAGGGATTGGTGGCATAACTTTTATCAACAATCATTCGTTTCTGTTCCCGATGTTCAAACAGAATCGTTTTACTGGATACAGCTTTATAAAATGGGGACTTGCTCGAGACCCGATGGCCCTGCTGTTGATTTAAACGGACCCTATTTTCGCGTAACGCAATGGCCCGGATTATGGTGGAATCTGAATGTGCAACTTACTTATTGGATTGTGTACGAAAGCAACCATTTAGAAATGGGCGAAAATTTCAATACCTTAATAGATAATTATTTCGACAATTTGTGTAATTCTATTGAAGATACAAAATTAGGCGATTTAGCATGGTCGTTGCATAACTATTGGTTACAATATAGCTACGATGGAAATTGGAGTGCAATTCAGGAGAAATGGGCTCCCAAGGCTAAAGTATTAATGGAGAAATATGAAAAAATGCAAGTGCGCGATTCGTTGGGTCGTATTGGATTAGCTCCTATGGGTTCGCCCGAATTTCAAAAATTTGCTGTGTTTCCGAATACAAATTACAACCTTGCCATTATGCGATGGTTGTTAAACACATTGATTGAAACAAATGAAAAGGCAAATGCAAACAAAGAAGATGTGGCTAAATGGAAACAAATGCTCAACGATATTATTCCATATCCAATTGATGCGAATGGGTTGAAAATTGCAAGCAACCAATCGCTCGATATATCGCACCGCCATTATTCGCATTTACTGGGTTTATATCCGTTTTTTCAATTTAATCCGGATAATGACGAAGATAGAGCGCTGTTAATGAAATCGTTACTACATTGGCATAAAATTCAAAATGGTCGGGGCTTGGCTGGTTATTCGTATACCGGAGCTGCATCCATGTATGCCGCATTGGGCGAAGGAAACAAAGCGTATGATGCGTTAAAATTCTTATTTAACCAAAAAATCAAAATGTCGCAATTGGCATCCAATACTTTTTATACCGAACTTGAGGGTAAAAATCCGGTGATTGAAACTCCGTTAAGTGCAGCAGCGTCAATTATGGAGTTTTTAATGCAAAGCTGGGGAAATAAAATACGGATATTTCCGGCTGTGCCCGAAAGTTGGAAAGAAGCAACTTTTAGCAATTTAAGGGCACAAGGTGGTTTTTTGGTTAGTGCCGTGCGTGCCAACAGCCAAACGCAATGGGTGCATGTGAAAAGTTTAGCGGGCGAACCATGTGTAATAAAACTATTGGGTTGGGATTCGGCATATCAAGTGTCGAAAGGTGCTAAATTCAAAATTAAGGCACTGGGCAATAACGAATATAGTGTTGATTTAAAGAAAGGAGACGAAATAGTCATTTCGAATCAGTCCAAATTAAATCAGGTGATTATAAATCAGGTAAACTATAATTTGCCGGAACAAAACATATACGGCGTAAAGACTGGCAAACAAATTCCCAAAAACCAAAATTACATTGAAAAATAAGAGATTTAAGAATTGCAAAGGCGATTGAATATGTTGAAATGTCAATACTTTTCTGTATTTATTTGACTTCGACCCCAACCCCCTAATGGGGGCTTTAAGACGAAGTATATTTAATTATTCCTATCTTTTTTGGAGAATATGTCTTAGCCCCCATTAGGGGGT
>CAIWIS010000220.1 GCA_903912795.1 uncultured Bacteroidales bacterium | reverse complement strand
CAATGGGAGCTGCCATACAAAAAGAAGGATTTAGCGATAAAGGTGCAGTAATGGAGATTTATGATTTGCCAAATAAAAAGATTATTTACAGAAAAGAAATTGTAAAATAAATTCAAAATATATGCAAACAGAAGTTACAATCAAAAAGAGTTTGAATTCCCTCTCTGCCCATAGCTTAAAATCTCGCATTGGGTTGTAGCCAAACGGCCAGCGTCTGGTGCGAAGTTACAAACTACAAAATGATTTTCGAGTGGGTGGTAAATTTTCATACACCATGGCTGCTCGTGATGAAAGTTTTTCGTTCGACTTTAGTGGAACATTCGTGCAGATAACTGATAAAAAGCACATTGAGATATTATTGGACGATAATCGAAATGTATGGCTTGATTTTTCAGAAAGCGGAAATAAAACAACTGTAGTGGAAAAGTTTGAAGCCGAAAACGAAAATACACCCGAATTACAGCAAACAGGTTGGCAAATGATATTGAATAATTTTAAAAAACACGCCGAATCAATTTAATTTCGTTTATCGAGTCCCCACATGAGTTTGTTTTTTAGATTATCAAAAAATGTGTGGTTTTGTTGTTTCACTACTTTGGTAGTAAAATTGGCTTTCGAAATTCGTAAATGCGTATTTTCATTTAATATAATGGCTCGTCCATCCAGTGCGAGTTGAAAGCAATTACTACGGCTTTTTACTTCCAAATCAACAATCCAATTATCAGGAACAATAAGTGGGCGCACATTAAGGCTATGCGAGGCAACCGGCGAAAGAATAAAGTTGCCTGCCTGCGGAACTACAATAGGACCACCAACGCTCATAGAATAAGCTGTAGAGCCTGTGGGCGTTGAAACCAACAAACCATCGGCCTGATAGGTATGAATTGGCTCACCATTGAGCGTGGTATGTATACTTATCATCGACGAGCTATCTTGTTTCAGAATTGAAATTTCGTTGAGCGCAAAAGGGTATTCAAACACTGTTCCATCCGAACTTTCAACCATTAACAATGTACGTTCTTCTACTATCAAATTCCCTGCAATCAATGCTTCAACCGCTTGCAACATTTCCTCTGCTGGTACATCAGCCAAAAATCCGAGTCGGCCAATATTGACACCTAAAATAGGAATATTTTTGGACCCAATATGAGCTGCTGTATTCAAAAAAGTACCATCTCCACCTATACTCAACGCATAATCGGCCACAAAATCATCATTTTCAATTACTTCCATATTTTCAAAACTATCTATCCCATTAAGGCTAGCAAAATGGTACAAATTACTTTCGAGAAGTATATTAACTGATTTATGGTGTAAAAAATCGAACAATATATTTAGATAAGATATTGTTTGCGTGCTATAGGTGTTTCCAAAAATGGCTATCTTCATGTGATATTTTGAAATTTATGAATACAAAGGAACAAAATGAAATTCAAATTCACAAATTATCAATCGATTCAACCTATTAAAATAAAATTACAATATAGTTTGTCGAAAAAATATTGTAACTTTACATTTCATTAAATATAAAATAATATGTTTTTAGACATTACCTATCTCGAATGGTTGGGCTACCTTAGCTCTGTAATTGTAGCCATATCGCTCACAATGAGTTCAATAATTAAATTACGTATTTACAATTTAATTGGAGGTACTGCATTTTCAATTTACGGATTTTTAATTGGGTCGCTTCCGGTCGGGTTTTTAAATTTATTTATTGTAGGCATCAATATCTATTATTTGATTAAAATTTATTCTCAAAAAGAAGCATTTCAGTTACTCAAAGTAAATATTGACGATAGTTATATAAACTATTTTTTGGAATTTAATAAAACTCAAATTCAGGAGTTTTTTCCTTCATTTACAGCAGATAAACTAAGCGAAAACAAAGAAAATAACTTAGTTTTCACACTTTTACGTGATTCAGTGGTGGCTGGTGTATTTATTGGAACCAAAGCAAATCAAGTGCTAAATGTGCAGCTCGATTATGTCACGGCTCCATATCGCGATTTAAAACCAGGAATATTCATTTATGAACAAAACAAAGCCTTGTTTAAAGAAAACGGCATAAATAAAATTGAAATCACGACCAATAACGATTTACATATCAAGTATTTAAAAAAAATGAATTTTAGTACAGCTGGAAATAATCTGTTTTTCTTAAATTTAGAACAATAAAACGAACACGAAAAACAAATGCCAAATGGCAATACTCGAAGTTTTTTAGTAATTTTGTGGTGATTTTCAAAAAAAGACAATAAATGACAAAACTGAGTGTAAATATAAATAAGGTTGCTACAATTCGAAACGCACGTGGAGGCAATATCCCAAATGTATGTAACATAGCTTTGGATTGCGAGAAATTTGGTGCCGACGGCATTACAGTTCATCCGCGACCTGACCAACGCCACATTCGATATGCTGATGTGTATGATTTAAAACCCATACTAACTACCGAATTTAATATTGAAGGCAATCCGAATGCCGAATTCACAAAGCTTGTATTAGCAATTAAACCACAGCAAGTTACGCTTGTACCCGATGCTCACGATGCAATTACTTCGGATGCAGGCTGGGATACAGTTCGCAATATCGATTTTTTAAGTAGTATAACGGAGGAATTTCAACAAGCAGGCATACGTGTATCCATTTTTGTGGATGCCGACCCTAAAATGGTTGAATATGCTGCCAAAGCAGGTGCCGATAGAGTTGAACTATATACTGAGCCGTATGCTACTTTGTACCCAACGAACAAAGAAAAAGCGATATTGCCGTTTATTGAAGCAGCCAAAATGGCTAAAAATTGTGGTATGGGACTTAATGCAGGCCACGACCTTAGTCTCGAGAACTTAGAATACCTGATTCAAAACATTCCATGGATAAATGAAGTTTCAATAGGTCACGCTCTTATTGCCGATGCACTTTATTTGGGACTCGAAAAAACAATTCAGGCTTACAAAAAACAAATTCAATAATTCTTCGTTATTAATTCTGGTATGAATTTTGGTTGCTCTAAACAGTCAAAAATCAACACAACAAATATTTAGTAGCGCATAACAAAATAAAAAACAATAATTTATGAACTTAATGCTTATTCTACAAGTAGCTGACACAGCTGTAAATGCCATTAAAACAACAACCGAAACTGTGGCAAAAGAAATGAATTTATGGGAAATGTACCAATATGGTGGACCAATTATGCATGTGTTAGTAGCTATGTTTGCTTTGGCAATCTATATTTTCATTGAACGATTGGTTACTTTAAAACAAGCTTCGAAAGAAGATAAAACCTTTATGAATCGCATAAAAGATTATATTTACGACGGAAAAATTGATGCTGCCAAAAAACTTTGTCACGAAACAAACACACCCACTTCGCGCATGGTCGAAAAAGGCATCAGCCGTCTGGGTCGCCCAATGGGTGATGTATTAGTTGCCATTGAGAATGTTGGAAATCTCGAAATTGCAAAACTTGAAAAAGGACTGGTAATTATGGCTTCGGTATCGGGTGGAGCACCAATGTTAGGGTTTTTGGGTACAGTAACAGGTATGGTGCTGGTGTTTTTCAATATGGCTCAAAAATCGGGTGGCGCTATACAATTAAGCGATTTATCAGTTGGTATGTACCAAGCCATGGTTACAACTGTAGGTGGACTTATTGTTGGAATTCTTGCCTATTTTGCATATAATTATTTAGTATCGCGTATCGACTCTGTCGTGCGAATTCTCGAAGCAAGAACTATGGAATTTCTTGATTTACTAAACGAACCGGCATAAATTGATGTGGTGATATGGTGATATGTCAATGGTAAGAATAAGACAATCAAATTCCTAATTTCTTATTTTCTAATTTCTAACTTCTAATTTCTAACTTTAAAAAAAACATGGCATTAAAAAGAAGAAATAAAGTGGAAGCATCATTCTCGATGTCGTCCATGACCGATATAATTTTCCTCTTACTTATATTCTTTGTTATTTCATCAACTATGTCGTCGCCAAACGATATTAAGATAAATTTACCACAAAGCAAAGCTTCAACTACTACAAAACAAGTAATAGCAAAAGTTTCGATCGATAAAGATGGAAATTACTTCATTGCTGTTGGAAGTGACCAACCAGTTGCAATTGCAGCCGAAGCACTCGAAGCGCAAATAATGAGTTTAGTAGCAAAAGATTCAAGCACCTACATAGCCCTTCATGCTGATCAGGAAATTGCTTACAAAGAGGTAGTTAAAGTACTCGACATTGCCAATCAGCACAAATTAAAATTAGTTATAGCTACAAAATCGACTGCAAAGTGAAAAAGTCAGAAGTATATGGTTTAACTGGTTCGATAATAATAACAGGAATACTGATATTGTTATTGTTTCTAATTGTAATGCCTGGACTAAAGCAACCCGAAGATGAAGGAATAATGGTGAGTTTTGGCGAAGTGGATATGGGTGCAGGTAACACTCAAACCCCAACTACTGAACCTGTAATTAAAGAAACAACACCACCACCTGCTGCTCCAAAACCAGTAAAACAAGAGGTATTGACGCAGGACGACAACTCGCTTGCAATAGCTGAACAAAAGAAAAAAGACAAACGCGAGAAAGAAGCCGCTGAACGTTTACGTATTGAAGAACAACGAATTGCCAACGAAAAGAAAAAAGCACAGCAAGATGCTATTAATAAGGCAAATGAAATGAATGGACTTTTTGGCAATAGCAACTCGAAAGGAAGTGGAACTACTTCAGGAGATGGCCGTCAGGGAAATCCAGCAGGATCAGGCAATTCGGGCGGTAATTCATGGTCGCTAAATGGTCGTTCACTAACAGGTTCATTAGTTCAACCAAGTTACGACAACGATGTGGAAGGTAGAATTACGGTTAATATACGTGTCGACGAAAATGGAAGTGTATTAAGCGCATCAATTGGTTCACCTACAAATATTTCGGATGCTGCAACTCGTAACGCAGCCATGTCGGCTGCCAAACGCACCCGTTTTTCGAGTGGCGATGGTGTTTCTACAGGATCAATTACCTATAATTTCAAACTTAGATAAATATGCACATTTATTTGTTCCTTGCCGAAGGTTTTGAAGAAATCGAAGCTATTGCGCCTATAGATATTTTTCGTCGTGCTGATATTCAAGTAACAACCATTTCAATTACGGATAAAAAGTCGGTAACAGGTGCTCATGGCATTACTGTTATGGCCGACAATATTTTTTCGGAACAAAAATTTGAGGACAACTGCTTTCTTTTTCTCCCAGGAGGCCTGCCTGGCACTACCAATTTAGATAATCACGAAGGTTTAAAGTTGTTGATTCAAACACAAGCTAAAAGAGGAAATAAAATGGCTGCAATTTGCGCAGCACCATCGATACTTGGCAAATTAGGTATTTTACAAAATCAAGAAGCAATTTGTTATCCTGGTTTCGAAAAACATTTATTGCATGCAACACTCTCAAATAACGATGTTGTAAGTTCGAATAATATATTTACAGCAAAAGCAGCCGGAGCTGCCCTTGAGTTTGCTTTAACGATTGTAACTGACCTGAAAGGCAAAGCAATAGCTGACGCTATTCGCAGTGGAATGTTTATCAAATAAACATTTAGAACCTCATTCCTAACCGCACATCGGCATATTGAAAATGAATACGTTCCTTTACTCCTAATTTTGGGTACGAAGTATAGCTGTATTGGATTTTTGCAAAATACTTCAGTTTTGACTTTGTATTAAAGTTCAAACCACCTTCGAACTGCGTTTGATGCCCCATTACACCTCCAGGTATTCCATCAATTTTCAGTGTATTCAAAAACAAACCATAAGACACATAAGGTATAATTGGCTTATTTACAGCCAATTCGTGCCTGGTAGTCCAGCCATAATTTAACATTGAAATACGTTTCGAACCACTATTGTCGGGCAGTATAACAGTGTATCCCATTGGTACTGATAGAAAAACTGCAGGACGTTTTTTATTCAAACCACTCAGTTGCCAAGCATAATCGAACAAAAATCCGTAACCATGTGTGGCCGAATTTACATAAGGTGAATGTGCTATTGGTGTTTTATCTATTACCGAAAACAAATTACGATAACCAAACTCAAAACTATATTGTTTGGGCACTTTTACAATATTGATATATTTATGTAAACTATCGGTTTTGTATAATTTGGTAGAACCAGTAATTGCATCCGGTTTTGTTGGAAAATTTGCAAATAAACTGGTTGAAAAAAAGCATGTTAGCAAAAAAAATGCTATTCTATATTTTGACATATTAATTGTATGAAATTTAGTTTTATGAGCAATACATTGCCCAATATTGAATACATACTTAGGCTATGTACTTGATAAACCTAAGCATAAAAAAAAGAATGTTGATTTACAACAAATAAATTGGAGGAGGTCTGGAGAAATGAAAATCACATTTTTCGATTATTGAAAAATGAATTTTAATAGGATAAAAACAAAATTTCTGCTCAACAAAATAATTCTTTGATTTATTTTCGTTAAGCGCAAAGTAAAAGTCTGCATTTGTAACAAATGTAGAAGTGGAAACATGATTGTCATGTTGTACAATAATCTGAATTTCAGAAACTTCTACATTCGTATTCTCAATTTTATTTGGTGAAATAAGACACGTAACAAATGCAACCACCATCAAAAACTGAGGGATAAATGTAGCAAATATTGCATTATCGAACATCATCATAACAAAAAAAAATAGTTGAGCCTTTTTGGGGACTCGAACCCCAGACCTATTCATTACGAATGAATTGCTCTACCAGCTGAGCTAAAAAGGCGTTAGATACAATTGCAAAGTTACATTTTTAATTCAAAGTCAACGATAAATATGTGTTTTTTTACAAAAAAAAATGATTAATCAGGAAACTACCTAACTAATCATTTTTGTTTCAAGTTGGTGGAGATTACCGGACTCGAACCGGTCACCTCGACACTGCCAGTGTCGCGCTCTAGCCAGATGAGCTAAACCCCCGTACTTGATTTCGAAATTGCGGTGCAAAGATACATAAGTTTTGGAAATTATGTGTATTTTTGTTGAAAATTTTTACACACATGCTAATATTTAATACCACTTACAAAGTATCTAGTTCTATTTCAAATAATTGGATTCAATGGGTTCAAAAGTATCATATTCCATTTATGCTAACCAATAATATTTTTACAAATCCACAAATTGCAAAAATTGTTGGTAGCGAAGATGAAGAGGGTATTTCCTATTCCGTGCAGTTTAAAATTGCAGATATGCAAACACTTATGAGTTGGCACAAAACCAATGCAGAAACCTTTCAACATTCGTTTTCGAAAGAATTTGGAAATGAAGTGCAGTTTTTTTCGACTGTACTCGAAATTGTTGAATAATGGAACGCGAAACAATTATACTCGGCATTGACCCTGGCACTACCATAATGGGCTACGGTATTCTGAAAGTGAATGGCAATAAAACGGAAATGCTTGCAATGGGAGTTTTGGATTTGAAAAAATATACAGATCATTACTTAAAATTGCAACGGATATTTGCACGTACACTTTCGCTTATCGATGAGTTTCATCCGGATTGTTTGGCCATTGAAGCACCGTTTTTCGGAAAAAATGTGCAGTCGATGTTAAAACTCGGTCGTGCGCAAGGTGTGGCCATGTCTGCCGCTTTGTATCGCGATATTCCAATTACAGAATATGCTCCTTTGAAAATAAAAATGGCTATTACCGGAAGTGGAAGTGCCTCCAAAGAACAAGTTGCAGATATGCTTCGCCGCTATTTGAATATTCCACAAGAACAAATGTTGCCACAACTCGATGCAACTGATGGATTAGCAGCCGCCTATTGTCATTTTCTACAAATGGGACGACCTCAATCGAGCAAAGCTTACTCAGGATGGAAAGATTTCATTGCCAAGAATCCGGAAAGAAAGAGATGAGTAATACGAATTAAAACGAATTAAAACAACGAATTTTACGAATTAATTTCATCATCATATCACCATATCACCACATTCAAATTTACATTACCACTTCAACCTATGTATAAAATTCTATCCATAAATCCGGGTTCAACTTCAACAAAAATTGCTGTATATTACGAAGATACACTTCAATTTGACCACACCATTCGTCATACGAGTGAGGAGTTGTCTGTTTATAAAAATGTTTTTGATCAATATGAATTTCGAAAAAATATTATTTTAAAAACGCTTCTTGAAAAGAACATTGATTTAAGTGAATTTTCGGCAATAGTTGGTCGTGGTGGATTGATGCGTCCGGTTGAGTCGGGCACTTATGAAGTTTGCGATGCTATGATTGAAGATATGAAAAGAGGTCATGAGCATGCCAGTAACCTTGGTGCTATGCTAGCACGCGAAATTGCAAGTCAGATTAATGGTTGTATAGCTTTAATTGCTGACCCAGTAGTAGTTGACGAATTGCAGGACGTGGCTCGCATAAGTGGGTTACCACAATTTCCACGTCGGTCGGTGTTTCATGCGTTGAATCACAAAGCTATCGGTCGAAAATATGCCAAAAGTATTGGTAGTAAATACGAAAAACTTAACTTGGTTATTGTACATTTAGGAGGTGGAATTTCGGTGGCAGCACATAGGCTCGGTAAAGTGATTGACACCAATCAAGCATTGGATGGTTTTGGTTCATTTTCGCCCGAACGAGCTGGGACTATTGATGCAGGTGCATTGATTAATATGTGTTTTTCGGGGGAATATAACAAAGAACAAATTCAGAAAATGCTTGTTGGGAAAGGTGGTTTGGTGGCACACATTGGCACCAACGATGCCAGAGAAGCTGCTATAAGAGCTACGAATGGGGATGTACACGCTAAATTGATACTAGAAGCAATGGCTTACAATGTAAGCAAAGAAATTGGAGCTATGATTGCTGCTTTGGAAGGCAATGTAAATGCTGTTATTCTTACTGGAGGTATAGCACACAATATTTTTGTAGTAAATTATATCACTAAAATGATTTCATCCATTGCACATTTGGTTGTATATCCGGGCGAAGACGAAATGGAAGCTCTTGCTTATGCTGGATTACGAATTTTGCGAGGCGAAAAAGCGAAGAAATATTAAACCACTTTGATTTTTATAATCTAATATTGATTCCAACATTGAAAAATAATGAATATTCAATTTGATTATAAGAATCACTCTTTGGAATTACATACGTAACACTCACAACAGGATACACCTTTTTATTTGAAACAAATGCTTGAGAATAACCTATTGCAGGTTGAAAACGTAATCCATCATGAAATGAAAAATTAGTTAAAAGAGCCAGCGAAAAAGGGAAGTAAGTTTTATGTAAAAAAACATGAAGTAAACCAAAATTTGCAGAGAGAATGCTATCATCAAATGGATCATCAAATGGACCATTTAATGATAATCCAACAATCCCTTTTGTTGGACTATCAATTGTATGATCAGTAATAAAATAATTTAAACTCAATCCATACATTCCATCTAAAAAATTTGTATTCGAATTACTATACGAACCTGAAAGAATAATGTTTTTATTAAATAAATAATCAACATCGCCACCATAAAATGAAATGAAGTTAGAAGAACCACTCAAGGTTAATCCATTTTTTTCTCGAAAAAACTCTTGTTGTGCACTTATTTGTT
>CAIWIS010000219.1 GCA_903912795.1 uncultured Bacteroidales bacterium | reverse complement strand
CAACTCAACTAATTGTGTTTCTTCTGGAAACAAATTATTATTCACGCTTTTATTGCCTTTATTTGCACTGTTTCTTTCAGTAAACGGACTTGTTGCACAACAAATTATAGGCACTTTTCCCTATATGAATGGTGGATTTGAAGGACAAACCGCAGGTGCGCTAGGTACCACATTATCTGCTACTTTATGGACACGTCAAAATCAAACAGGTGCATCTACAACAATTGTTACCGCTTCACCTCGAACTGGTATTAACTATGCTTCTATTGTTAATGTGACTGCAGTTTCAAGGCCATTGCAAAGTCCACAATTACAGCCTTTTGATGCAGCTAAAGCCCCAATTGCAAGTACAGCTTATATGGTTCAGTTTTTTGCAAAAAACGCACTTGCAATTTCTGCTTTTCAAGTAGGGACAAATACAAATGGTACTTCAAGTACTAACTATTCTACAAATTCATATATTTTGCCAGCAAATGCAACATGGACAAAATATACCATTGCAACAACAACAAATAGTGCTGCGGTAACTTCTTCAGGAATTGCAATAGTTGGGCGATGCATAACTGGCACATTTGATATTGATGATGTGGTGATTTATCCAGGAACATCAGCAGATGGTGTTGTACCAGATGCTCCCACTTCTCCGACTATTCCTGCAGCAGCAGCAACTCAACAAACTGTTTCGTGGACGGCTCCCGGTACAGGTGTGGATGGAGGCGGATACATGGTTGTTCGCAGTACAGCAGATCCTGCTACAACACCTAACCCCAATGGAATTTACGCTGTGGGCAATTTTGTGGCTGGTACCGAAAAAGTAGTTTATCTTGGGACTAATACTTCTTTTATTGATCTTGGTCTCACTCAAGAGACTCACTATTATTATCGTATTTACACAGTAGATAAAGCATTTAATTATTCATCACCTATCGCAATAGATGGTTCAACTACAGCACCAAGTTATGCTACAGAGCCTACAGGTCAGGCATCAGGAATAAGTTTTACCAATGTTACTTCTACAAGTATTGATATTAACTGGACTGCCGGTAACGGTACTAGCAGCTTAGTTGTTGTGAGAGCTGGAAGTGCAGTAAATGCTGACCCTATCGATGGTAGTACATACACTCCTAATACTGTTTATGGAAGCGGAATGCAAATTGGCACAGGTAATTATGCAGTATACAATGGTACTGGAAATTCTGTATCAATAACGGGACTTGGCAAAGCAATTACTTATTATGTGAAAGTTTATACTTTTAATGGTTCAACCGGTTCTGAAAACTATTTAATTACATCTCCGGCAGCTGGAAGCCAATTGGCCACTCCCGGTGAAATTGTTTCAACCGGATTAAATTCTGCAGGCGTTTCCTATTCTACAGGTTCGGCTTGGGTTGGTGGCATTGCACCAACTCGCTACGACAATGTAACAATTGTATCTGGCGATGTGTTTAATGTTGGATCTACACAAGCTTGTTATAACCTCACTATTCAGTCGAGCGGTAAAATAGCTGCAGGTTCTGCTCAAACATTCCAAATGTATGGTAATTCATTAGCATGCGAAGGTACTTTTGGAGATCCTTCGGCTGCAGTTAGTTTATTGAGTCTTGAGTATGGTGGAAATTTAACTATCAGTGGTTCGGGAAGTATTAACCCATATAGGGTTCGCCCTGTTACTGGTTTATCAAATGTTTCAGTAATTTTTGATACACCAACAACTACAGTTACCTACGGAACAGTTGGTATTTTATCAGATAATGGTACGAACGATAATGTAACAATTACAGTAAATGCTGGAAAAACAGTTAACGTACTGGGTAATATGAGTGCTACTGGCAGTTCAACGGGTATTGGTGGAGGTAATGTTACATTGAATGTGTATGGAACTCTAAATGTGGGTAATAATTTTAATCCAACAGTTGCTTCAGGAAAAACCTATGGAATTAATGTTTTTAACGGTGGTTTATTAGCAATTTCTACATTAAGCAACACCAAAAACTTTTCGTTGGCTCCTTCTCATGCCACACAGGCAGCTACATCAATAACAGTTAACACAGGTGGTGAGATAAAAGTTTACGGAATTATGGATTGTTCAAACCCAAGCTATCTAAGTACAATTACTGGAGGAGGAACTTTCTCAACTGTATCTGGAGCTACTTTACAAGTGAGTAATTCAACAGGTTTAGATAATTCTACTGGCTACATTCGCACTGGTACTAGAATATTTGATGCTGCTACAAACTATCAATTTGTGGGCACTTCAGCACAGGTTACAGGAAGTGATTTCCCTTCTACTTTAAACAACCTTACAATAAATAATGCAGCCGGTGTAACATTAAATGCAGGAATTACTGTAAACGGAATATTAACTTTAAATGCAGGAACACTTACTAATACTGCTGGCTTAACTTTGGGCAACTCAGCTTCAACTATACGTACTGGTGGCTCATTAAGTGAATCTCCTACTTTTGGAACAGCTGTAAATGTTACTTATGGAGGAACATTTACAACTCAGAGTGCTACAACAGTTCTAAATAGTCAAAGTGTTACATTATCAGCGACAAATACTAACATTGTTGTCGGAATGCCTGTCTCAGGTACAGGAATAACAACTGGAACTACAGTTTCGGCCATTTCCGGAACCGCTCTTACACTTTCACTAAATGCAACTGCTGCTGGTACTAACACCTTGAGTTTTGGCTATAACACAGCTCAAACTGCTGGATATGAATTACCTTCTAGCTCGAGTGTATTAAGTAATTTAATTGTCAATAATACAGCAGGTGTAACATTAAATGCCGGAACAACTGTCAATGGAGCATTAACATTAACAGCAGGCGAATTGGCAACCGGAGCGAATACTTTAACATTAAAGGGTGCTATATCGGGTACAGGCACAATTGCAACCGGAGCTAGTGGAACACTTACATTTGCAGGTTCAGCAGT
>CAIWIS010000218.1 GCA_903912795.1 uncultured Bacteroidales bacterium | reverse complement strand
TCGCCAGTTAGCTGTAAGTGCATCGGCTACACCATAACCCCAGGTTGAAGATGGTGTAACAAAGCCCGGACCTTTAGCTCCTGTATTGGCAACATCCAACACAGTATTGTCGCCCAAAGTAGCAGTTGCCATGTGTGCAACTGTTGCATCCAAGCCCTGAATGGCTGAGAAAATGATGGTTGAAAGTTGTGAGCCATTCGACATTTGTTTTACATCGGTTGTACGACCAGTTCCTTCGTTGCCCCACAAAAGCACATTTTTGAGCGTAGCTCTAACCGTATGGTTTGCAGCTCCTTGCATATACAGTCCACCACCACCATAGTTTCCGGCTAAATTACTAACAATGCTAGAGTTGGTAATATTCAGCACACAACCAACGTTGATATGAATACCTCCACCGGCATTGGTAGTTGCGGTATTATTCGAAATAACCGAATTTATTATGTTTAATGTATATCCGTTTCCGGTTTGTGCTGTGGCCGCTGTGGCTAAAATTCCACCACCAACAACATTGGTTTTATTGTTTGAAATAATACATTTCGAAATAGTATAATTCCCATGATACTGACCCGACCAACGTGGATCGATAATGATAGCACCACCACGCGACATACTTGTAGAATTGGTAATGTTACAGCCTTCAATCAACACTTCTTTGGCAGGTACATCGGTTTTCATAGGAACAATGGCAATAGCGCCTGCAGTAAAATTGTTGTGCGAATAAGTAGCACTGGCACTATTCATTACAATGTTATTGTCGATAACACAATTCAGAATTTTTCCTTCCACAATATAAATCCCAGCTCCCATAGCTTCGAGTGTTCCGGTTGCTGAAATACCTTCAATCGTATTGTCTTTAATCGTACAATTTTTAATTTCGGCTAATTTTGAACCATCTTTTACATAAACACCTGCACCTCCTAATGGAGTTGTGTTTGTTGATGAAACTTTGAGTCGGTTATTAAGGATTTTTGTGTTCGACAGGATTACCGGAATAAAACTGCTCGACGATGTCATATAAACAGCAGAGCCCTGACCGTTAATTACAGAACAGTTTTTTACAACGCAATTATTCAAGGTGCAGTTGCCCGAAAGTTTTACGCCTGTACTTACATTTTTACCATCGAAAGTAAAACCATCCCAAGTCGCAGGGTCGTTCAAATCGCTACTAAAAAGCAAGCGAAATTCGGCAATTACACTGGTTTGATGACTGATAATGGTTAAATCGGGATTGGTGCTGCGGGCATCTTTCGACGTTTCGGTTCCGGCAAAACCGCCTAATACGTTTACACCGCCTTTCATCAACAATTGTGTTTCCACACTTTGAATAATATATGTTCCCTGAGCAACCCAAATTTCGTCGCCAATAGCTGCTGCAGCCAGTGCCGGTTGAATGCTAGTATACGCATTTGCCCATGATAAACCTGTGGAACCATTGCCCGAAGGGCTAACATAATATACCGTTGCGTTTACAAAACCTGCAAACGAGAGTAATAGAAAAAATAGTTTAATTCG
>CAIWIS010000217.1 GCA_903912795.1 uncultured Bacteroidales bacterium | reverse complement strand
GATATTGAAACCAGAGTAACAACTGCCATTGCTGCACTCGAAGATGCAGGTTATTTAAAACGCGGGCAGAACATGCCTAAGGTTTTTGCAAACAGTATTCTTTGCAAAACGGCTCAGGAAGCAATTGAAAAAATCAATGCATCCGACAAATTTCATAACAATCAGAAAGAAAAAGGAATTCGTATCATAAAAAAACTTCTTTCGAGTAAAAGCCGGAAACTAACAAATGAAGAAGTTGCAGAATCGAGAGTTGATTATATAAGCGATGATTTAGGTATTGTCCGAGAAGAGGTTATAAACATAATCAACTTGTTACGTGAAGAAAGGATTCTGGCTGATGCAAAAGACCTAACGGCTTATATAAAAAAGTCTGAAAATAAAAACCGTTCGCTCAACGTTGTCGAGAGTTTTAATAAATTGGAGAATTTTCTACTGCCATTATTCGATGAACAGGAAAGAACATTTCATTTGAAGGAACTTAACGAAAATGCTGAATTGCATGGTTGTACCGATATAAGTGTTCAAAAAATTAAAACTATTATCAACTTTTGGTCCATAAAGAATTGGTTAAAAAGACAAAACCTTGATTATTCGAAAAATCATTTTGCGGCACTTTATCTACAGCCCAAGGACAGTTTAAAAGAAAAACTTGAAAAACGTCATGAACTGGCTCGTTTTATTGTTGAGTATTTTTATGAAAAAAACAATCAGAATATCTCAGATGAAAATACGAATAAAGAGGAGGCATTGATAGAGTTTTCGGTACATGAATTAAAATCAGCCTACGAAACAAGTCTTTCACTTTTTAAAGTCAACATTACACTCGATGATATTGAAGATTCACTGTTTTATTTGTCAAGAATAGAAGCTATTAAGATTGAAGGTGGCTTTTTGGTTGTATATAACCGACTTACAATAGAGCGACTTGAACAGGATAACAAGAAAAGATATACCAAAGATGATTATGAGAAATTGAATCTTTTTTACGAAAACAAGGTACAGCAAATACATATTGTTGGCGAATATGCCCGCAAAATGATTAATGATTACAAGGATGCGTTGCAGTTTGTTGAAGATTATTTTAAATTAAACTATAGTTCTTTTCTAACTAAATATTTCCCCGGAAGTAAAGCCAATGAACTAAAACTTAAAATGACCGTGGCTAAATTCAAACAGCTGTTTGGAGATTTATCGCCTACACAACTTAAAATTATTAACGACAACGAATCGAAATATATTGTAGTTGCTGCAGGACCCGGAAGTGGGAAAACTCGAGTGTTAGTTCATAAATTAGCCTCACTATTATTAATGGAAGATGTAAAGCATGAACAACTGCTCATGCTTACATTCTCGCGTGCAGCTGTTACTGAATTTAAAAAACGATTATTTCAGCTTATTGGTAATGCTGCATCTTTTATAGAGATTAAAACTTTCCATGCATATTGTTTCGATCTTCTAGGTAAAGTGGGTAGTCTGGAAAAAACAGATTTAATTATTAAAAAAACGATTGATAAAATTAAAAGCGGAGATATTGAAATAAACCGGATAACTAAAACAGTGCTGGTTATTGACGAAGCTCAGGATATGGATGAAGATGAATTCAATTTGATAAAAGTATTGATGGAGCAGAATGAGGAAATGAGGGTTATAGCCGTAGGAGATGATGATCAGAATATATTCGAATTTAGAGGGTCAGACTCTAAGTATTTAAGTCAACTACTACAAATAAACGATGCTGTAAAATACGAACTAGTTGAAAATTATAGAAGTAAAAACAACCTTGTTGAATTTACGAACCAGTTTGCAAAACGCATCCACAGACGATTGAAAAATGATCAAATAATTGCCAAACAAAAGGATGATGGGGATATTAAAATAGTTCAATACAAAAGCAACAATCTTATTACTCCAATAGTTAATGATATTCTGGCAACTGATTTGATAGGCTCAACTTGTGTTTTGACAAAAACCAATGAAGAAGCATTACAAATAGCAGGACTATTAACAAAAAATAAAATCAGTGCCAAACTTATACAAACTAATGAAGGGTTTAATTTATATAACATTCTTGAAATCAGATATTTTATTGGTCTGTTAAATTTAAAAACTGATGTATATGTTATTAATGATGAAGTTTGGGAAAATGCAAAAAGAGAATTAAAAAACGTGTTTCGAAACAGTAAAAATTTTGAGATTGTCACCAATTTAATACTGAATTTTGAAGCTATAACTCCAAAAGTTAAATACAAATCTGATTTTGAAATTTTCATTCGTGAATCAAAAATTGAGGATTTTTATTCAGATATGGGTGAGACAATTCTGGTTTCCACTATTCATAAAGCTAAAGGTAAGGAATTTGACAACATATTTCTTTTGCTTGAAAATTTCAGTTACTCAACTGATTCTGACCGTCGTTTATTGTATGTAGCTCTTACACGGGCAAAAAACAATATTGCTATTCACATTAATTCGAATCAATTTGAATCAATCAATTATGTTGAAAATTTAGTGAAATCTCAGGATGTCAATGTATATGAAGAACCTAAAGAAATTATAATGCAATTGGGTCTCAAAGATGTATGGTTAGATTATTTCATTAACAGACAGTATTTGATCTCAAAATTGCTATGTGGTGATAAACTTATTTTGAATAATGATGAATGTTTGAATGCAAATAAGCAATCTGTATTGAAGTTTTCAAAACAATTCATTCAACAAAT
>CAIWIS010000216.1 GCA_903912795.1 uncultured Bacteroidales bacterium | reverse complement strand
ATTAAATAAATATTCACATATTATTCAATTTACATGACCAAACTATCATTTTTTAAAATCATTATATTAGTTATTTTGTTACTACAAAATGGAATTGTATCAAGTGCATCAGTAACTTATACTATATCGGCAAAGAACACGCTTACAACTACAGGTACAGCACCATCAGGTTCAAATGCAATACTAGTAGAAACATATAGTACAAGCAAACAAATGACTGCTTCAAATTCACAAACGCTAACTTTATCTGGCTATAATGGTTATAAAATAAGTTCAATTACGCTTTCGATGAAATCTAACTCATCTTCTGGTTCTGGTAGTTTTAGTTATAATATTGATAATGGAACAGATATTTCAATTGTAAGTGCCAATGCTTTTAATAATGCATCTTGGAATGGCTCTTGGTCTGGAAATTATGTTGATATTACAAAAGTCGTTGACATTACTTGTGGTACAACCTCAACTGTTTTGAAAATTTCAGCAACTGCAAATTCTATTTATTGTCAATCGTATTCAATAACATACCAAGCAAGTACCACTTGCACCACATCTAACCTTGCTTTTGCCGATGCAAGTATAAACCAGTTAATTTCTGCAGGAGTAGTCACAAAAACAGCCAGTTCATTAAACAACACTACTGCAATATCTTACACCAGTTCGAACGAGACAGTAGCAACTGTAAATGCAACAACTGGCGAAGTAACTCCATTAACAGCCGGAACAACAACTATTACTGCAACACAAGCTTCTGGCGCACATAACGCTGTTGATTATTGCTCAGCAACTGCCACATACAGTTTAAATTTAACAACTAATGCTCCAACAATTACTGTTACTGAAGTTGAAGTGCCTGCCCTTATAGCTTATGCAGGAGATACAGATTCGGAAATAATACAGGTTTCTGGTGTAAATTTAATCGAAAATATAACTTTGGCCATTACAGGAACTAATGCCAATTTGTTTTCAGTTTCGGCGACATCAGTTAGCCAAACAGGAGGAACAGCAAATCAAACTGCTGTTACTGTAAATTACAATCCAACAGCACCAGGCTCACACACCGCCATATTAACTCTTTCGAGTGCTGGAGCACCAAGTATTATTCGCAATTTAAATGGATCGTCCACTTGGAAACCGCTACTTACTCCTGTTGCAACCAGTGCAACTAATATTTCGACCACCGGATTTACAGCCAATTGGAACGCTGTTCAAGGAGCAACTGAATATGAGTTGGGTGTGTTTACAATTACAAATACCACTGCCATATCATCGGATTTATTTATTTCCGAATATATTGAAGGTTCAAGCAATAATAAAGCAATTGAAATATACAACGGAACAGGTTCTCCGGTAAATTTATCGAGCTACTCACTTAAAAAACAGACAAATGGATCAGGTGCTTATGGCGATGCATTGGCACTTACAGGAACGCTTGCAACTGGTGATGTATATGTTATAGCAAATGCATCAGCTAATTCAACTATACAAGCTGTTGCAGATTTACAAACTTCGAGTGCAGCACTTTCGTTCAATGGCAATGATGCTATTGCGTTATTCAAAAACAGCACTCAAATTGACGAAGTTGGTGTTTTTAACTTAACTTCAAATTGGGGTACCGACGCAACTTTAATTCGCAATAGTTCTGTTAATTCTCCAAAAGCTACATACGATGCCGCAGATTGGGATTCGAATCCAACCGATTATACTACAAATCTTGGTTCGCACACTATGATTGGCTCATCTATCTCAAGCACACCGCTTTCTGGTTCACCATTTACGATATTAAATGATGTAAGCAAAACATTAACCAATTTGACCCAAGGATCAACTTATGAATATATTGTAATTGCTAAAAACGCCAATGTAAATTCTTCATTTTCAAACACAATTAGTGTAACAACCAGTACAGGCACAGGCATTTCGACACTAAAAAATGGACTTTACGTCTATCACACTGATAACCGATTGATTATTAATTCTCCTGTTGAAAATTATATTGGCATATACAATTCAGTGGGACAATTATTAAAACAAATAAAATTAAATGCTGGTAAAAACGAAATACAATTAAATTACAAAGGAATTTGCATTTTGAAATCTAATAATGAAGCAATTAAAGTAGTTTTATAACAAATCAAATATTTCATAAATAAAATGGATGTGGATTAAAGCTACATCCATTTTTTTATGCCTTACTCCTATCCTACCCGATTAAATTTTGATATTTTACATCATCACTTCATAAACGAAGAACTATACTCGTTTATGAATATATTATTCTAATCAAAAAATATGCTATTACGCTCATTACATGCCACTTAAATAAAGTGGTTTAATTTTTGATTGTAGTATACTGTAATAGGCAAAAAAAAATTATATCTCTATCAACTAAATTGTTTGTAAATTGTTGTAATAGTATGTATTACAATTTTATTAGTTAAAAACAAAACAAAGTGCTACATTTAAATTAAATTTATTTATATTTGCATCCTAAATTATTCGCTTAAATAACTACTATTCAGTTAAATAGAGTATTTAAAATTATCTGTAACTACGCATAAACCAATTAAAAATCTTATGAAAACAATGCAACTCAATTCGCAAGCAAGTTTTATATCAAACTTTAGAGTTAAATTATTTATCCTTTTAGCAATAACTTTAGCTGGAAATCAATTAGTTAAATCTCAAAACTTCAACTATTTAACTACAACTGGCAATATTGGTACCACCTATAGCTGGATAGATTGTTCGGGAGGTTCGAATATTACTTCGGGGCGTGCATCCGCAGCCGCCATTAATTGGCCATTTAACTTTCGGTTTTATAACAGCACTTACACTAGTTCAAACACCTTGAGTGTTTGCACCAACGGTTTTATTCGGTTGGATGGAACGGCTTCCACCACAGCGGCTACGGCTACAGCTTTTACCTTAGGCAGCGCAAGCACCGAACTTGGCCAAATAGTAGCGCTGGGCGTTTATGAAAACAAAGTAGGTGATGGAGGAGGCTGGGTACGTTCAGCAACTACTGGCGCTGCACCAAACCGAATTTTCACAATTGAATATAATAATCTTGAAATTGATTTTAATGATGGGTTTTATGCTGATTTACAAGTTAGTTTTTACGAAACCAGCAATAAGATAGTTTTAAAATTTGGAGCTGATAATGTTACTAGAACTTTAGCTGATATTGGTTTACATAGTGGAACTTCGGGTTACTTTAATGATTGGCAAGATGTGGATAATGGCACAAACAATAGATGGATTGAATATACACTCCCTCCAGTTGAAGTAAATGCAACAGGTGGAACTACACTTAATAATTACAATACTATTAAAGAAGCATTTGATGCCATAAATGCAGGAACTCATACAGGCACATTAACAGTAAAAGTAAATGGTAGTATTACCGAAACGGCTACTGCCGTATTAAATGCAAGTGGATCGGGTAGTGCCAGTTACACTTCGCTTAACATGTATCCAACTGCAACTAGCTTAGCGGTTAGTGGGTCATTAGCAACACCACTTATTCAACTTAATGGTGCCGATAATGTAACTATTGATGGTCGCGTAAATCAAACGGGAGCTACTAGCTTGGCAATAACCAATAGTTCAACTGCATCGGGAGCACGTACCATTGAATTAATAAACTCATCCGAAGCCAATTACATTCAATATTGTACTATTTCAGGTGCTGGAACTTCGGCTACACAGGGAGTTATTAATATATCAACTTCAACCTCAGGAAATGGAAATGATGGCAACTATATTCAATATAACAATTTAAAAGGTGTTAGCTCTTCAGATAGACCAACAAATATTATATATTCGGCTGGTGCTTCGGGATATATCAACAATCAAAATTATATTCGAAACAACAATATATACGATTTTTTGAGGCTAGGAGCTGCCTCTAATGGTATCATGATTAGTTCATTTTCGTCGGGCTTTAGTATTACCGATAATAGTTTTTACCAAACTGCATCGTTTGTACCAACAGCCTCGGTAGATTATGATGTGATTCGAATTGACAACACATCGGGTAACGAT
>CAIWIS010000215.1 GCA_903912795.1 uncultured Bacteroidales bacterium | reverse complement strand
CACGGTGTAAAACCTTCGGGCAAAAGCTATTCGTTCGTTGCTGTACCGGCTACCAACACGGCTTCGATGCAGGAACTCGCTTCGCAAATGGCTAATGGTGGTGGCAGTATCTATCAGATTCAGGCACAAAGCAGTTCGGTTCATGCGCTTACTTATAAGCCACTGAATATTACGGCTTATAGTTTTTTTGGCGCAGCCAGCAATTTGAGTTTTGGTATTGTAAAAGCTAACACAGCCGAAAATTTATTGATGGACAAACTGGATGTGGAAACGAACCGGCATTATTTTGCAATTTGCAATCCAAATCTGAAACCCGTTACCGATGCAACGTATGGTTGGGTGTCTTCGCCAAGTCAAACCACATTGACTTTAGTGGGCGATTGGTTACCGTTAAGTACAGTAAATGGTGTTGTGTTCTCGGCACCTTCGGGCGGTCAAACGCAGGTTACGGTTTCGTTTAAAAATGGGGAACCGATTTATTTTGGTATAAAGCAAATCACCGACACAACCAGAATTAGGTCAGTTAAAAAAAACGATTGGGTTTATTTTTCAAAAAATGAAAACGAGTTACAATTGAGATTCTCAACCCTTGCAACAACAAATTCAGTTGTAAAAATTCACAATACAAGCGGACAGGTCATTTACAATCAGAGCATTAAAGAGGCAACAGACATTTTGAATATTGCCACACAAAACTTACAACGCGGCCTGCTAATTTGCACCGTAACCGACGGAAAAAATACATCTTCATTAAAATGGATAAATTGAAAATATTGAATTATATGAAAACGAAACAACTGGCGATAGCCCTTTTAGCCCTATCATTGGTGGCCTGTAAAAACAGCACATTATGTAAAACCGTTTTAATAGCTGATAATGTACGATTTGCCGAGAAGCAAATTGGTCATCAGGTAAAACTGATTGAAGCGTCCGGAGATATGCTTAACCCACGCACCATAAAAAATGATAGCATTCAATATGTGCCGATAGATGATTGGACAAGTGGATTTTTCCCGGGAAGTATGTGGTATATGTACCAACTTACTGGTAATAAAAAATGGGAAAAACTGGGTGTAAAATATACCGAGCAGTTAGATTCGGCAAAGTTCCTGACATGGCACCACGATGTGGGTTTTATTATCAATTCGAGTTATGGAAATGCGTATAAAGCCACCAAAAATGAAGCGTATAAATCTGTTATGATACAAGCTGCTAAATCGTTGGCTACTCGTTTTCGGCCAACTCCGGGTGTGATTCAGTCGTGGGACGAGGATAAAGGCTGGCAGGGAACACGCGGTTGGATGTGTCCGGTGATTATCGACAATATGATGAACTTAGAGCTGCTTTTTGAAGCAACAAAACTCTCTGGCGATTCCTCGTTCTACAAAATGGCTGTCAGCCATGCTAATGTAACGCTCGAAAACCATTTCCGCAAGGATTATAGCTGTTATCACGTAATTGATTACGACAAAATAAAGGGCGGAGTACGCGGCAAGCAAACTGCTCAGGGTTATGCCGACGAATCGGCTTGGGCACGTGGACAGGCTTGGGCGCTGTATGGTTTTGCCGTGTGCTATCGCGAAACAAAAGATGCGCGCTACTTAGAGCTTACGGATAAAATTTACAACTATCTTTTCACGCATAAAAATATGCCCGTGGATTTAATTCCTTATTGGGATTTCGATGCACCAAACATTCCGAATGAGCCTCGCGATGCATCGGCAGCAGCCATTATTGCATCGGCATTGTACGAGCT
>CAIWIS010000214.1 GCA_903912795.1 uncultured Bacteroidales bacterium | reverse complement strand
ATTTTTTGCTCAATAATTTCAGGGCTGATTTTTATCCCTCCGCTATTTATCACATTATCCAATCGGCCCAACCATCTAAAGGTATTTTGATTCGGAATATCAACTATATCGGTGGTTTCAATATCTGCTTCCAATAAATGTGGCGCATGTATACACAAACAGTTCGCATCGTTTTTGCGTATACAAACTCCATTTAATACGCTGAAATAATCTGATTTATTCTTTCCATTCAATGCCCGAAGCGCAATGTGCGAACAGGTCTCGGTCATGCCATACGTTTCGTAAAATATAGTTTTGAGCGATTGAAGTTCAGCTTCTGTTTGTGCGCTTATTTTAGCTCCGCCTACTATCACTTTCTTAATTTCTAATTGCTTAATTTCAATTAGCGAATGTATTAATTGATAAGGTGTTATGGCTGTAAAGTCTATGCTTTGATCTAATTCTTTAAATGGATTTGCAGTTGGCTCAAGGCATAGTAAGTTGAACCGGGCTGTAATAGCACGCACAAGCATCATTTTTCCGGCTATATACGATGCAGGCAGGCAGAGTAGGGCAGTGGTGGATGTATTAAGTCCGAAAAATGCATTTGTCATACGTGCCGAATTACGCATGGCTGCTTTGGTAAGTCGAATTTCTTTTGGTTTGCCGGTTGAGCCCGAAGTATTAACCAGCATATATTCACTATCGTCGAACCAATTCTTAAGAAAATGGTAAATGGCATTTTGCCAGGAGTCAGCCGGCTCATTGGTTTGCTTTAATTCCTCCAGATTTTTAGGGCCAAAGGTTTTGCCATTTAATATAATTCGTTGATTACTCATTAGAGTTTTTATAAGTTGACTTGTTTATTGTTTTATGACCAGTTTTATTAATTTAATTTCCGACCCCCAAACCCCCCAATGGGGGCTTTAAGACGTAGTTTACGAATTTTCAAATTATATCAGATATTCCAATAATTGGACTCTTAAGCCCCCATTGGGGGGTTTGGGGGTCAATATTATTCTAACTTGTATTATCTCTTTTATTTAATTATTCTAAAATCCCAACTTTTCTGTGGATTATAATATAGTTTTGCTTCGCAAATTTCGAGTGGTGATGGAATATTATTGTGATATAATTGTCCAGTACCTAATCCCTGAGGGAGCACCGACTGCAATGTGAAAGTCCATTGTGCTATGGCATTCAAACCGATATTCGACTCTAAGGCCGACGTAACCCACCATTTTACATTGTGCTTTTCAGCGAGCCTAATCCATTCTTCCGACTGCTTAAAGCCGCCCTGTAAACTAGGTTTGAGTATAATATAAACTGGTTTTATTTTTTCAATAACAAACTCCTTATCAGTGCTTTTAATGCCAATAAGCTCTTCGTCGAGCACAATGGGTATGGGCGATAACTCGCAAAGTTGAGCCATTTTTTCGAATTGTCCTTGTTTAATAGGTTGTTCGATGGAATGAATGTCATAAACAGCTAATTTGCTGAGTTTTTCCAACGCGTTTTCAGGTTGAAAACCACCATTTGCATCCAAACGTATTTCAATTTCGTTGGCCGAAAACTCACGTCGTATTTGGCTGATAATTGCTAATTCAGTATCAAAATCAAGAGCTCCTACTTTTAGTTTTATACAACGATAGCCGGCATCAATTTTTTCACGAATTTGTTTTTGCATAAACGCTTTATCGCCCATCCATACTAAACCATTAATAGGAATCCCAGTTTGTCCTTCGGTAAATGTTGATGGAAATAATAGCTTTGAACCTTT
>CAIWIS010000213.1 GCA_903912795.1 uncultured Bacteroidales bacterium | reverse complement strand
TGGTATGCGGAACAAAACCGTTTGCTTTATAGACTTTTCCATTCGCTCCGCGATAATCGCCATTTACATCGCAAAACTCCGACGGCGAAATCATGGTGCGAAAAAGCGATGTATAAAACATGGTGCGCACATTTTTGACGCTTGTCTTTATCTGAATTTTCGATAATTCGTTATTCCATTTTGCCTGAGCTTGTGCCACTGTTTTCTTAAAACTCCATTCGGGCAATTCGGCTTTTAGGTTTTCGGCAGCATTTTCACAACTCACATACGACAAGGACACTTTTACTTCCACCGTTTCGTTTTTTGTTGTACTAAACTGCAATACAGCTTTTTGAACATTCAAACTATCTTTTGAGCGTGGACGAAAAACAGGATCAATCACTTTTGTAAAACGCATATCCTTCGAAAATTCGGCTCTGAAATACACTTTCTGATTTTTTGCCCAGCCACGCGAATAGCGAAATCCTTCGATGGTACGTGCGTCAATTTGTTTCAACATGGTTTCGGTAGGTTCGTCCCAGTCAATTCCTTCGCCCAAATCAATAATGATATTCGATTCCGTACTTTCAGGAAAGGTATAACGATGATAACCTACACGCGAAGTGGCTGTTAACTCGGCTTTAATATTGTATTTTTGAAGCTTAACTGAATAATATCCGGGGCTTACTTTTTCATCTTTATGCGAGAATTTTGAAACATATCCCTTTGTCAAATCAGAAAAAATTCCTTTAACAGTGGTTGCCTTGCCTGTTGTAGGCATTATGAGTATGTCGCCTAAATCGCCAATACCTGTTCCGTTGAGGTGCGTGTGTGCGAAACCGATAATTGTACTGTCGGAATAATGATAACCCGAGCACCAGTGCCAGCCTTTGCTCATATTGGTTGGCCCCAATTGAACCATGCCAAAAGGCACACTTGCGCCTACAAACACATTGCCGTGGTAGTCCGAACCAATCATTGGGTCGACAAAGCAAACCAAATTAGTCTTTCCGTAAGTATAATTAACTGATAAACATACAATTAATACACGCAGAAATATATGGACTTTTTTCTTCATAAATAAATTTAATAATATAACGCCACAAAGATAATAAATTATTTTATTAATCTCGCTTTATTACAAATATATTTTATTATTGTTGTAAAATAATTTTTTCTGACTTAACCAAATCATTTCCAATGTAAATATTGAGGACATTTACCTGATTGGGTGTTTTAACGGGAATTGAATTTTTCATTGCCCGGTTAAGCAATTGTCCCTTCTCATTGAATAGTTCGAGCTTAGTAACATCAGGGTTTTCAACAGTAAATTTACCGGATGAATATTTAATTTTGAATGATTTAAGATCTTCTTTAATCGGTTTCAAAAAAGTGGACAAAGTACCTTTATAATCAACTTGTTTCAACATAAATGGCTGAATATATACATCAAGCAGAACAGCAAATTCTTTACGACTGATTTTTCGATCGGAAGCAAAGTTTGTCAAGCTATTTTTCGTCCAATCTATTCTTATTTTCTCTAATGTAAGCGTATCTTTTCCGTAGAACGATGCCATTGAAGTTAATAAATTGGCTGCACCTGAGATTGAAAGTTCTGTTTCGGATGATGACCATTTAAGTGTGGAATCAAAATCGGCTAAGCCGGTTTTCAGTTCCGAAACCAACACCGTTTTATCCGTATTAAACCACGTTTCATTGCTCCAACCCACATTTTTCCCTTCACCACGTAAGATTCCGGTTGATCCTATTCGTTGTATTGCTTTAAAATGCACATCGTTTTTAGCTAAATCCAGATAAGGAAATATATAGCCACCAGCTTCCAACAAGGTATTTTGAATTAATCGAATTGATGTTTCGGAAATGGGTTTTTGCTGCTGAACAGAAATGGCAGCTAAAACTCCTGCAGCTTGCCCAATTTGCAAAACCACCGGTTGCAAACGCGTAGAACCGTTCAATAAGTTTGAAACTGAAATGGATTTTTCGGCAACTACCAAATTATCAACCGACTTTGGAACTAATGCTCCCAGCGGCACATTGTACGACGGAACGGGATAGAAATGTAATTCAGGTAACTTTTCCCATTCAGGATAGCGCTTGTGATGATGATCAATTGGGTAATCGCCCACAGCAATGCCTGTACGGTAAAGCGCTTCGGACTGACTAAATGGTTTTGCCACATGATTCACATTAAAACGCACCAAACCCTGAATGCGTCTGCTTTCGCGATGATAAGGAATCATTGGAAAATTATCGGCTGTCGGGAACTGATCATCGTCTAATCCATAAGTTGAAAAGCCTAATTCAGTTTGCAAATAATACAAGTAACAAAGCGAAAATTGTTTTGCCTTTTCCAAAGCTACCTTACGCTCTTCGGCATTCATTTCCAATAAGTTTACATAATAATCATTCCCTTCAATTGGCCAATTTATCATGTATTTACCATTGGGTAATTTGCCATACGTAATCAATTTATCTTTGCTCCAAACTGTTTGTCCTGGCTTGGGATTGGTGCAGTTTGGCGATTGTGCCGTGCAATAAAACATGGAAGCATTGTAACCTGCCGGTTTAGCAATAGTTTTGTTAACACCATAATCTTTGAGAATCATTACATAAGTCAAATCCTGCACTATATCGTTTGCCACTTCAGGTGCAATGTCCTCGCCACAAACGGCTCGGGCATCCATACCCATATCATATTTTACACCGCAATATTTAGCCACATCGCCCAACTCGGTTGCATCTATCATTACTTTGGCGTCGACTTGCTGAATTACACCATTTTTATTAATAGTCACTTTCCAACCATCAGGCGTTTTAACCGACGAAACAAAACCAGAATTTTGCCAAACAGCAAGTTTTGATTCTTTTTTAGTCATTTTCTGAAAAATGGCATTTCCTACTTTTGGTTCAAACAAAACGCTACTTACCCAACCTGTTTTTAGTGCATTCGCATTCCCATAATATGCCACCAGGCTATCCTTAAACTCACCAAAAATTCCAGAAGGAAGTTTATAGTTTCCATCCACGGCAGATACACCAGCCGACGTTAGCATTCCACCCAGCCACGGAGTTTCTTCCACAATTAAAGTATTCACTCCCATGCGAGCCGATTGAATACCAGCAGCAGTTCCACTTGCACCACCACCTACAACGAGCACATCTACCTTTTGCGCAGCGCAAGAAGTAAATACAAAAATCAGCAAACTTAAAACTACTTTTTTGTAAATCATTTTTTATCATTATTCCCCTTTAGGATTTCCTCCCGATTAGGGAGGGGTTAGGGGCATTATTGTTAGTAGCGGCACAACCAAGCACCGCTACCAAATTAATTATAAACTGATTTTTTCAGTTTTTACAACTTTGCCTTCAGACTTAATCTGAACAATGAAAATACCTTTTAATTTATTGATATTTAAAGTATTTGAATTGGATATTGAAGTCAATTTTTGTCCCAAGGTATTGAAAAGTTCGATAGAAGAAGGAGAAGCTCCATCCACACGAATATTATTGTCAACTATATTGATTTTTATTGAATTATTCGTGACATTTCGAACATCTGTTCCAATTTCAGCACCCGATAAACGATAGCGTGAAACACCATTTTGTGTAGATAATGCAAAAATATCGACATCGCCATTTGTTTGGTGCTTTACAACAACATGTCCTGCGCCATTGCCCGGAGCAATTTTACCAAATGATGGCGACGAAATTAAAACTGTTGCACTTGTAATACCTAACGAACGGTCTATTTTCACAACCTGAATTTTATTGTTTGCTGGTGCTGCATAGTTTGCGTTGCTTCCATATTGCAAATAACAAGCATAGTCGAAGTTTCCGACAGTTTTAATATAAACAGGTGCAGTTCCACCTTGTGGTAATACTGTTGGAAATGGCGTGTTTCCAATATTCGCTGTTAAATCGGATTTAATTTGTTGAATATTGCTTAATCCTACCGAACGGAAATAATATCCGCCATCAGGACCAGGTGTAAATTGATGAAAGTTTGAACTTGCAGCTGTGATTGACGTATTCAATTCACTAGGAGTTTGCTTAAACTTCCAAATACCACCCACTTGTTCCATTTCAAAGTACTGAACTTTATAATTTGTCAAAGCAGCACCAGCAATGGTATAAATGCGAGCAGTTCCATCACTGTATTTACCCGTTACTGTAATTTTATCACCATAACGAGCAGCCCCCGAAACAAACTCAATTTCTTTTACAGGAGCCGCATCTTCGTTTGTCCATTTATATATTTTGTAAGGACCTGAACTACTGTGCGTACAATTCGAAACTAGCAATACGCCATCTTCAGTAACACCTGCATCGCTTATTGGGAAACCACCACCACTGATAACGGTAGCATCCATATTCAGTGATTTTACATCTGCGCCCGTATTAATATCCAACACCCGAACCACATTTCCTTGTACATTGCGACTTACTAAAAACACACGATCAACCATTCCATTATTGCTATTAATTTTTCCCACAGCAATACCACGTGTGTTTGCATCGTCAAAATAGCTTGGTTTTTTATTTGCATCCAAAGCACTTGCAGTAAAAGCAGAGTCGCTACGTTCCCATACGCGAGTAAATGTAACTTGTGCAGTTGCGAAAACGGACAAACTACAAAGCAAAATAAGTAGATTTTTTTTCATTTGACTTAAAATTTTAAATCAGGTAATCACCTGAAAACAAGCGATTACCTGACATAGTTTTTATAAATTAATTTTTTGAGTGCTTGTTACTCCGTTTACATTCACTTTTACAATATGAACGCCACGTAAATTACTGATATTTAATTCATTTCTATTAATTACAGATTGAACTTTTTGGCCCAAAGTATTGAAAAGTTCGATTGTTGAAGGTGTTGTGCCTTGAACTTTTAAAGTGTTTGTTGTCTGAGTGAATTTGAGTGATTCTTTGGTAGTATTTAGAGAAGTTGGAGTAGATGGCCATACCACTGAGTATTTGCCGATACCTAAGTTAGAAGCTAAAACATAAACATTAGTTCCTTCCTCATCATCCTGAACACAAACCCTACCAGTTCCATTAGCGTTACCACTTGCACCTAAAGAATTGGAGAAAGCCGCAGAAACCATTGATGTATATGTGTATTGAGGCAACTTATATATCATTGCACGGTTATCAGAATATCTAAATCCAACTATGTATGTTGTATCTACAGCTCCACCTGTTCGAGTTTTTAAAAATTTATAACCATTTGTAGATCCATCAATTATACTTGTTGATACAGTGGTTCCCTCCAAACTTAAATCATTATTTAACACAAACATTGAAGATCCATTTGCTTTGTAAAGAAATTTACCATTTGGTATTGGACAAACTGAAGGTAGATTCCAAGCTGAACCAGCATTGACAACTGAAAATATTTCTTGTGGCGTTTGATTAAAGATATAAGTACCTGGATTATTCGTGTCTTCAATCATACTCCAGACTAAAATCTTTTGAGAATTTAGATTTACTCCGGCACCACCAACTTTTAATTGACTTGCTGCATATACTTTTGCAGTTCCTGCTGAAATACTACCTGTTACAACAAAATGATCACCAAAACGACTAGCGTCTGCAGTTAATGCAAAAGAAATTGCAACTGTAGGAACAGTGGTATTTAAAATATTATCCCACTTATATACTTTGAATGTACCAGCTGTACCAGCTGATAAATTACAAATGAGCACTTTTCCATCTGTCGAAATTGCAACATCATTCAATGTAAATGTACCACCAGTAAGTGTTGAAATATTTAATTGGCGTAAAATTGTTCCATTAGATGCATCAATTACATGAACAGCATTTGCTGTCTCACGAGTTGCAACAACTAAAACCTTTTCTGTTCCAATTTTACCGTATGCCATACCTCTACATCTATCTGCAGTTGACGTCTTAATATATCCTGGCAATCCTCCTACATCACTTGTCGGTGCAGCTGAAAATTCCCAAACCTTTGTAACTGTTGGATTTTGAGCCCAACTTGTTGTAGCCACTAAAGCAACTACCAATAATAACGTAATTTTCTTCATGATTTTTAAATTTTAAATTGATTAATAACTAATTGATTG
>CAIWIS010000212.1 GCA_903912795.1 uncultured Bacteroidales bacterium | reverse complement strand
CTATTTTTGCGTTAGATCGACTGCCTGTACCAAGGGTTTTGCTCACCAGAAAATGATTCAGAATAAATAAATCGTTGGAGGCATTACCACGATTAAAAGTACTATTCAAATCTGTAGTTTCTACTGCGGAAAAAGAGGTCTCAACAGCATAATCCCACACGTAATGATACCATTTTTGATTTAACGAAGCATCATTTTTATCAGAAAATATGATTAGTCTCTTATCAGTATCAATAAGTGCTTGTAAAGTTGGCCATTGGGTATTTTTTGTTTTTGTGTAAGCCATCGACAGTAAACCTGCATCCTTCAAAGCATTTTCTATGACAGTCGCACTCACATAACATTCAAAAATAATGCTAACAACTTCCTTGGGATTGTTTTTCAGATAATCATAAATTTCATTCAGATTACAACTCAATGGCTCTGAACCCAATAATGAGTTTCCATGATAAACTGTAGGAACACCATCTTTATCATATACATCAATCATTAAAGCACGTACACCATCTGTTAGTTGGCGCGTGATGCTGAAGTCCTGATTAGGAAACATAAAATGATCCTGGTGAGAATTAAACGCATTATGGGTGGTCAGATAGGCTACTTCGTTGTATCTTTTAGTACATAATTCCAAATGACAATTGCATTGAGCCTGACCAACAGTCATTCTTAACAATAACAGTATAAGTAGTATATATTTACGATGAAACATTTAACTGTAAAAAAAAACCATGATTATTGGCAACTATCATTATAAAGCTCATGAAAACCATTTTCATACTGCATGGTGTATGAACAAATTTTACAGCTGGAGTTGGCATTCCGGGTGAAGGGTACCAAACATCCAACCCTGTCATATAAATCATCAAAAACTATAAAAAGCACATTTGGTTTTTGAAGTCTTTTACCTCAGATGATTGTTTCTCAGCCAATGCAGGAATAGTACCAGTCAGAAAAACAGTGGTTAAGTCAGTTCCTGATAAAAATGAAGAAATATAATTGCTTTTCATTATAAATGTTAGTTATCTTGTTGAATAGAAACTGGTCCGAATAATCCAGAAGGTTGTAAAGGACTCTCAACGGTATAGGGAAAGACTGGAGTCCAAGTTGGGCGTTCATTCACAGGCATTTTCAGGTCACCAATCAAACGATTCATCCAATTGTTTACTACGGAGATTTCTATCAGATTACCGCCTGATTTTACTGCCGAACTAATATCCACTTGCCAGGGAGCTGTCCAAACACCACCCAACTCTTTTCCATTAATTTTCACTTTCGCCATAGATGTCAGATTACCTAAATTCAATATCAACTTTTTGGTGGAATCAATACTATTGAACTTTATTGTTTTCCTGTAAACTGCTGTTCCCGAATAATACTTAATGCTGTCGTTGTCCGAAAGCGTCCAATCTGTAAGATTTTTGAACTCCACAGGTTTTTGAGGACCGCGTTTTGCTTCATCAAAATAGACTGTCCAGTTTTCGTTTAAGTCCAGCAATGTCTTACCTTCCGGAAAATTGTCCAACAAATCGAAACTTGCAGCATTGCCAGCATTTTTTCTAAAAACAATAAACTGGCTTTCAAACGCTTCCAGTTGTAAAGGTACAACAGTCGTATTTTTTGTTTGTTTAAAAGCTGGTAAATCTCGGATAGTGGCGTTAACCGAACTCCATAATTCAGGACTTTTGCCTGTAATTCTAAATTCGGGATACATGCTTATTGTTTTGTCCGATTGATTGGAAATGAAATAGATTTCGCCTTCGGCCACAGTACGGTGAATAAACAAGGCCGGATCTTCTTTCGCAATTTTACAATCAGGTAAAACACTTATCAAATCCAATGCTTCCTGCATTTCCAATCCCGAAAGTATCATTCCTTTTCCAACTTTGGCCGATTTCACATTTACGCCGTCTACTTTTCCCCATAGTTCATCTGTCATTTTTCTTAATTTAATATCGACAGTTGGAAAACCTTGCATACTTGGCGAGTATTTTGGTTTTGGGCCTAAAACCACGGCTCCCTGCTCTACGAGTTCTTTTATCTTTTTCAACAATTCGGGGCGCATGGTTTCAATCTTTGGCAATACCAACATGCTATAAGTCATGCCATCAGGCAGCACAATTTTTCCAGCTTTTACACTTACACGTGTTTGAATAACTTCAGCATTAATATAATCGAACGAGTAGCCTTGTGGTAATGCAGGATCACAAATACCGGTCATTTTTGGCACATCTTCGCCAATAAAATAAGCTACATCGGCCACATAATTACCTTGTTGAAGCATGAAATTAGAGCGTTTCAAATACTGGGTAAACATATCCATATAATTGAACCATGTGTTGTGTCGGTTGAATTCATTGCCAAACCATGCATTTACACCAGGCTCACGCTCATCGGGTTGTTGAATAAATACATGCATCAAGGTATTGTTTATTCCTTCGGTAAAAAATCGATCACCACGTTGTTTCATGTTGGCGGGATGGCGCGAATAGGCTTTGCCGCCACAAGTGAATGATTCTGCAGAGACTTTCGTTTTTCCATAAATATGTGCACAAGAGGAGGCAGCTCGGTTTTCAATATTCCCCAAATCGCCTTCGCTCCAGAACTCGCCGCCAATTTCGTCCGATTGTCCACCGTATTGTAAAAATTCGCCAGGAAATCCCCAATGTCCGTAGTTTTCTAACCAAGTAGTAAGTCCGTTTTTATGACTCACTTCACGCAAACCACCTACATAATCGTAAGAAACTTTATCGGCAATCAGGCGACGTAAATCCCAAAGGAAACGATCTGATTGATCTCTACTTCCTACTACATTTCCATTCAACACTGGAAGGAATGAAATTGGACTGTAGCCGTATTTCACTGTAAATTCGTCCATCAATCCATCTGTCCAGTTTTGTCCACCGGTTTCGTAACTGTCTGCCACCACCACTTTCCATGTTTTACGGTCGGCAGCTGGTATGCGGCGTAATATTTCACCCAAAAAAGCATCAAAATGTGCTTCAATGTGTTTTTTGCTCATTTTGTCGGTTTCCAAACCTGTAGCTTGGGGCGAAGCAGGACCATTTGTTACACCGGTAGTTGTCATACCTGTTTGCATGATAATCCATTTCCCTTTTGGTACAGACCAATTTAATGTGCCATCTGCCGAAACTTTTTTTGTAATATCTACTACACTTTTTGAATCAATGGCAAGTTCTTTTGAAATTTCGGGTTGTGCTTCCCACATATAGTCCTTCCAGAAAGGCAGTGGAGTCTGAAACATTTTAGCCAGCGTTTTTTCGGGGTAGCGCTCCATTTTTGGAGTTTCTGATAACTCAACCTCAGCTAATGCACCGACCTTAGTAATATCGGAAATAACCAACTGATAGCTCATTGATTGTGTTTCAGGCAATGAAATTACAATGGGTGCATTGGGTTCAAAACCTACATTCAAATTAAAATTACTCCGGTTAATTTCAAATTTTTGAATTGAACGAAAATTCAATCCTTCTTTTACAAATAATTCACCCATGGCTTTCAGTCCATCTTTAGCCGGTGATTCACCTTTTGCCCTGACTTTTTTATTGGCAGCCTGAATGATAATACTTCGAACAGTTGCTTTTTTTTCAGTTTCAAAAGTTATTGTTATCGGCTTATTGTTTTTAAGTGTTGCAATGGTGGAGGTATCACCATCTACCAGTTTTTCAAGACCATCCATCATAGGTGCTGAACTCACTTTCGGATTGAATGAACGATATGTTTTCCCGAAACCATCTGGGACTTTGTATGCAATGACACTAACTCTTTGAAAATCTTCGTTTGGCACAATAAGTTTAGCGTTTAACTTTTGAGGTCCGTTTACCTTTATTTCGGAAGAATTCAAAAAACGCATCGATTGCTCCTTTTTCACCCATGGACCACCCGATTGACTCCAGCCCGGACTGTTGAAAATACCAATTTCAATATTCAAATCGGTGGCAGTTTTAAGTGCTGTGTGCAATATATCCCACCATTGGTCACTGAAAATTTTCACACTCCCGTAAGGAGTACCCTTATAGTCAATGTTTCCAATAAAAGCACGGTTTATTCCAACACGTTTCATAGCTTGAAGGTCTTTAACCACACCTTCTTTAGAAATATTATCTGACATCCAATACCAATATACACTGGTTTGTATAGAATCAGGAATGGAATAAAATCCTTTTTCAATTGCATTTAAATCATTTTTTTTAGTGAATGAGGGTTTAATATTATTACCCTCGTTCTGTACCTGAGCATAACTTTGACTAATAATAAAATTGACAATAAGAACAAAAAATAATTTTCTCATATTTTAATATTGTTGAATTTATGCTTTAATAGCACGTTAATTGATTTTAATCCAATCCAATCGGATTAACTCCCCTGAATAACCTTTCATCAATAAACATAAGTTGTTTTTTCCTTTTTTATTTCTTATTTGGCATGAAATCTTTTGGTATTTATCCCAACCTCCGGTATTTGATATTTTGCATTTCCCAAGTAATTGACCCTCTTTATTGTTTTCTCTAACTTCAATAGTGGCACCGGATATATTGCCCGATGATACAAAAAAAGAAAGGGTTGCTTTTTTTGGCATATTCATGACATTCGGATATAAAATATGACATCCGTCATTTAAACATCTGACCATAAAACCTTTGTCAGGCGATTCGTTAATGATTACTCCCTCAGAACCAAAAAAATCTTCAGCTTCAATAGAACTTTTTGCATCATATTGTCCAACGCCAATGCGGTCAATACGTATGGGTGCCATCTCTCCATTGTCGCGGAAGTGAACATAACTTATGTTTGCATCTCGAAAATGAGCTGAGGCACCTGGTTGACTTGCATCGTTATAGGTGTAAAACCATTGATTATGCCAGGTGAAAAAGTTTCCGTGACGGTCTTTCCAAAGAAAATTACTATCTCCCTTAATAGTAGTATCGCTTTTGAATTCAGGGGTAGTATTTTCAGGAACTATAACAGAGCCTTTATAAGTATAAGGTCCATAAATGTTTGGCGATATAGCATAAAAACTCGACCACGAGAGGTAGTATATTCCGTTGCGTTTATGTAACGATGGTTTGTCATCGGTTTTCCCAACACCATAAGGACCGAAACATCTGTCCAGTAAAACTGGTTTCGGAGTTTCTGCTAACGAAATCATATCATCACCCAAACGAACAATATAGTATTTAAAGGTTCCAAAAACCATATATGATTTCCCATTGTCATCTGTTAAAATATCAGGGTCGCGTTGTTCTGTTGAAACCAAACCTTTGGGTAACAAAGCTTTGCCCAGAGGATCGTTCCAGGGACCAACCGGTGAATTGGCAACTACAACTCCAATGTTTTTAGGACCAGCCGAAAAATACCAGTAATATTTATTGTTTTTATTAACACAAAAACCCGCCCAACAGTCGTTAAACGGTTTCTTAAGATAAGTACTTTCTGGTTTAAGGGTGCCAATTAGTTTCCAATGTATCAAATCGGCTGATGACCATACCCACCAGTCCTTCATTACAAATGTCTTATTTGCAGATGAAAAATCATGTGTGGCATACATATAGGCACTATCGCCGAAAATCACTATATGTGGGTCGGTTAATCCAATGCCCTTTATTACAGGGTTATCTGCAAATAATTGAGAAATGGAAATTAATAAAAACCAAATGAGAATAAGTTTATAATAGCTCTTCTCCATTTTATCCATGGTTATGTATAATAGTTGAAAATTATAATTTCAGATTTTAAAAGTAATGAAATATTAGAAAATCAAAAATATTTTTTTTAATTTTATAATAGCGTAAAATCAGACATCTTAAAATTATTTTTTAGAGTTTTCCGACACATTGTATTTCAAAATAATTTCAGCAGCGTTCTGTATTTTCAAACAACTATAGACCAGCATTTTGCAAACCCATAGAGTTTAACACCGTAGATTTATGCAAGCTTTGATAATAACCGTAGGGAGTTTCAAATTCACAACCTTCAGCAATAAGAAAATCAACTATCAACTTTATTTGCTCTATCTTTTCAGGTGTCCATGCATTTGGATGACCCTGCAAGATCATGTAATTTTTATACTGATTTTTATATTTCGTGTAGTTTTGTTTAAACAATTCAAATTCAGGTTTTCCAGTGCCGTTTTCCATAACAACTAAATTATTCATATAAAACACACCGTTCGGTGCTTGAGGAATGACTTTACTAAGCATAAACAGTTTGTAATTTGGATGCTCAACTATTACTCTATTTGTAGTGGAATCACTTTGATTGTAAGGTGTTCCAAATGAGTGCATTTGAATTCCAAAAAGCTCCTTAATCAGCTTATCTGCTTTTTCAAAATGCTCTTTCTGATATACATAAGTCGAATCCTTGAATTCCGTTTTGGCATGATCCAATCCATGATGCCAAACCTCAAAAAGAGACTCGCCTTTTTCGTTTTTGGCATTCAGGTAAGGTTTTAGCACTTTAAACGCTGTAGCATCAAATTTGCTGGCAATTGCACCAATACCGGCTTTAATTTTCTTTTCGATCAAATAATCTAAGGTAGGCAAGAAATTGCAAACTCCATTTTTAACCGACAAGTCATCTAATTTAAATATTATCTTAGTCTTTGACACTGCAGGTACTTCCTTAGTAATTGATTCAGATAGAGTTGATCCATATATATTAGTCATTAGATTCAAAGCTACACCTAAAATAAATAGTTTATTTTTCATTTAAATTCAAATTATTTTTGATTATTCATTACTTGTTTATTGTTGATCCAAAGTTTTTGGAAATTAGAAACTCGGCATTCTTTAAACATCACAAAGATATATGAAGATGCACGAAATTACAGCATCAAATAGTGCAAAAAAGACCACACAATAGTGCACGTTACATTCTGAAGCATTTACAAACTAGTATTACAAGCGAGGTCATAAATTACTTTATATCAGAATGCTATTGCGTTGTCAATATCGTTGCCTGCTGCACGCGGATTATTTACAGCTAAAACCAAAATCGTTTTTTACTAACTGTTTTTTCCTGATTTATTCATAACTTTGCTTCTCAATTTATATAAATAAAGTGATCAACTTTTTTGATGGAGTGTTCTAACAACTACAGTGTATTCTTTGAATCTTACAAATAATAATAATATTAGTTTGCGCAGAACCACCGAAAGAAAGCGACATTTAATTGATATTAAGGTATTTACAAACATATGACAAGTAGAATTAAGGGTAAATGGAAAATCGTACGGGAAAATTGCTCCAGACAGTATTAAAATATGCTTTTGGAAAAATGTGCAACTAAAACCGGGCAAAAATAAGATTGAAGTAAAAGCTGTTTCGGGTAAGAAAAAATTGATGGATGCGTGTGAATGGGTTTTGAATAAATAGTTTTAAGTTTTATCTCTATGAATAACTACAAATTTTTGATTGTTAGCATTTTAATTTCCTTCTCAATTGTCGTTCAGGCGCAAACAAGAACTCTTAAAGTAGCTTGTGTAGGCAACAGTATTACGCAAGGTGCTGGTATTAATGACCAAATTCGTGATTCATATCCTGCGGTCTTGGGTCGTATGTTGGGCAATGGTTATGAAGTGCAAAACTTTGGACGTAGTGGTTCAACTATGCTTCGCAATGGAAATCAGCCATATTGGAAAGCTCCTGAATATCAAGGTGCAAAAAAGTTCAACCCGGATATTGTTGTCATAAAATTGGGTTCAAACGATTCAAAACCATTAAATAAAGCCTATTGGTATGATTTCGAAAAGGATTTATCAAACATGGTTGATACTTTTCGATTATTGCCTTCCAATCCCAAAATATACTTGTGTTTGCCTGCGCCCGCATTTGGTATTGGAAATTTTGGCATTACCGATTCGGTGCTGATAAATGTGATATTTCCACAAATTAAAAAAGTGGTAAAAGCAAAGAAAACTGAACTGATTGATTTACACACGGCTCTAATTAACAGCTCCGACCTTTTGCCCGACCGCATTCATCCCAACGAAGCAGGGGCTGTGCTTATTGCCAAGGCTGTTGCAAAAGGGCTTACAGGCAAAGAGTATGAGTTTATACCTCAGGCCTTTGCTGGAAAGAAAGGCGAATGGAAAGGTTTTGAACGGTATGATTTTTCGTATTATGGTCGCAATGCCACGGTGGTTGCGCCTAAAAATCCGGCAAAAGGCAATCCGTGGATTATGCGCCCCGCTTTTTTTGGAGCTTATGCACAAGCCGATTCTGCTTTATTGACTAAAGGTTTTCACGTTGTTTATTTTGATGTAACGCATCTTTATGGAAGTCCGAACGCTCGTAAATTATTCAATGGATTCTACGATTATCTGGTAAAAAAATACCAGTTTTCG
>CAIWIS010000211.1 GCA_903912795.1 uncultured Bacteroidales bacterium | reverse complement strand
GTATTTACAATTTTATCTCCAGGCCAAAAAACATAGTTTCCACCAACACCAATATTACTAACAAAAAGTCTGTTAGAAATATTCATAGTGTCGGTTACAAAAACCTTTTCTCCTTTTGGAGTAAGATAATACATTTCAAATTCAGTTGTTGGCTCAATTGCTTCATCTTTATAACAGCTAGTTAGAAATGTTGTAGCAAAAGCCAGTATCAGAAATATACTAAAATTTAAGTGTTTCATATAATAATTATTTTGAGATCAATAAATTAATAACCAGGATTTTGAGATAGATTCGTGTTTTTATCCCTTTCGGTTTGTGGAATAGGGAAATACCTGTTATATTCACGTACATTCTTGCCATCGGCAGTCATTACTTCCATATAAGTATCCCAACGCAACAAATCGAACCAACGTTTAGCCTCTTGAAAAAACTCTTTCTTACGTTCAGCTACAACTGCAGCTTTGAAACTGTCTTTATTCAAACCAGATAATTGGTAGCTACCTTGTGAATTGTAAGCTCTTTTTCTAACTTCATTAATTGCATCATAAGCTATCGTTGTAGGACCATTCAATTCATTTTCTACCTCGGCAAGCATTAACAAAACATCGGCAAATCGATAAATTTGGTAATTGTGATCATCCACATTTGGAAACGGATCGTAGTTTCCGGCACGTTCAGAAAATTTACCTAAATGTGGACGGGCAATAATTCGATTACCTGTATTTGTTTGCCAATATTCATATCTCACTGTATCTCCAGGATAAAAAGATTTAATAATACTTGTTATACTTGATACTCTTGCCAAATATTTTTTACCACTTGCATCTGTACGAATGTCCGAAGTTGTTAGTGCATTTAGTCTATCAGCTGAAAGAATAAAATAGGTATTGAAGGATTTTTTACGAGTGTCATTTTGATCAAAACTGTTAAAGTTTTTCAAAGAAGGAACGTTATTTCCCCAACCAAATTCCCAACCAACACGATCAATTGGGTTATAACTAGTTGTATAACGGCCTGGTATTCCTCCAAAAGAAAGATCCTTTCCGTTACAACCAATTGCAAAAACTGTTTCTGTATTTGTGTATTCTTTAGCTACTAACCACAAATCATTGTAATTTGCCTCTAAAGATAATCCTGAATTTAGTTTTACATCCTTAAGTAATTCCAAAGCACGGTTTAACCATAAGTTTTCCTTTTTGCCTTCATATTTTGTACCCGGGCCAGCCATTGTTAAGTAAACATGAGCTAATAATGTTTTTGCAGCCCATCTTGTAGCACGTCCTTTTTCGCTTCCACTCCATGCAGTTGGTAACATATCTTTTGACACTACATTTTCAAGGTCCATCACAATTTGATCGTAAACTTCATTAATTGTATTTCTTTTCATTGTTTGTGCAATTGTTAGTTCTGCATTTGTCATTGGAACTTTTAGCATTAATGGCACACCTCCAAAAAGACGAACAAGATTGAAGTAACTATGCGAACGTAGAAAAAGTGCCTGACCTGCTGCCGTAGGGTTTACTGCAGGATCAGTAAAGTCAAGTAGACTGTTACAAGTAGTAACAACATCGTAAATACTTGGCCAAACTTGCGTCAAATTTTCGTTAGATGCATTGTATGAAAAATTATCAAGTTCATAACGCGCTGCTACTGTTGATTCTCCTGCAATATAATCCGCATCATCAGCAACTAAATCGTTTAAATAAATAAAAGACCTGCCATAGTATTCGTAAGCACCCCGTCCCATCAGGCGACCATAAGCCAAATTAATAATATAATTGGTGCTTTTAGGATCACTCATCACATTTACGCCATAACTATCAATTGGCTTTAAATCAATATCAACACACGATACAAAAGAGAGAGTTGTAAATGCTGATAAAGCAATATAATATTTAAGTTTGTTTTTCATATCATTATTTTATTAAAATCCAAAATTAAGTCCTACTGTTATTGATTTTGCTGTTGGGTAAGCTCCTAAATCCATATTTTGATAACTTGAAGAACCTCCTTGCATATTTACCTCAGGATCATATCCAGTATACTTAGTTATGGTGAAAAAGTTTTGCATGCTTAAATAAGCTCGTAAATCTTTAATAAATATCTTCTTTAATAATTTCTCAGGCATAGTATATCCCAATTGAATATCTCTGAATTTGATGTAAGTACCATCCTCAATAAATTGGCTATTACCTTTAGGGATAAACTTTCCGGCTCCTACATATTCAGAATTACGATTTGTTGGCGACCATCTGTCTAATAGTCTGGTTGAAACATTAGTTTCACCATTTCCATTATCAATTACATAACGTTGAAGATTATAAACATCACCGCCCACAACACCTTCAATAAACACACTTAAATCAAAACTTTTGTACGAAAAATTATTCACAAAACCAAATGCAAAATCAGGTTGCGCACTTCCAATTACAGTTCTATCTTTATTATCAATTTTTCCATCCTGATTTAAATCTTTCAGTTTAATATAACCTTCAGGTTTTGAAGCATCAGGCAAATAAGCATAATTTACTTTGTCGTTCTGATATACTTTATTGTCGGCAAATACGCCTTCATACACATATCCCCAAAACGAACCTAAAGGTTTTCCTACCATGATTACACCGGGTTCATCCTGAAGAACACCAGCAAAAGGACCACCAAGAATGTAGTTTTGTCCATTAAGGTTTACTACTTTATTTCTGTTTAATGAATAAGTAATGGTTGATGACCAAGTGAAGTTTTTCGACTCGATGTTTTTTGAATTTATTGATAACTCCAATCCATCGTTTTGCACTTCACCTACATTTTCAAAACGTGTAGGCAATAATGAAACAGCTGGCAACTGAACACTTAACAATAAGTCGGTTGTAATTTTATGATAATAATCAGCCACAATATTAATCCTGTCGTTGAATAGTCCCAAATCAACTCCAACATCAAATTGATTTGATGTCTCCCAGCCTAATTCAGGATTTCCCAGATTTGAAGGTGCTAAAATATTCTGCGCTATATTATTGAATATGCCTGAATATAAAGTTGAAGGAGTCCAGCTGGTTAATGATTGATAAGGACCAAGTGCCGAATAATTTCCTGTTTGACCCAAACTTACTCGAAGTTTCAAATTTGAAATTTTGTCTTGTTCTTTAAGAAAATTTTCTTCTGATAGTCGCCAAGCCAGAGCAACCGCCGGGAAAAATCCCCATTTATTGTTTTCAGCAAATCTGGAACAACCATCTAAACGTCCAGAAGCTGTAATGTAATATTTACTGTTATAGTTATAGAAAATACGTCCCAATCCTGACATAAGAGTAGTTTCATAGGTGCTTGAATTTACCGTTACATTCTTAGCTCCTCCTAGGTTGTTGTATGATAAAGCATCATTTAAAAAACCAGTTGCTTTAATACCATTCCTCTCGCTACCAAAATACTCTTGAGTAAAACCACCTGTAATTGTAAAATTATGCTTTTTAATTGCACCTTGGTAAGTTACAGTATTTTCATTACTCCAACTTTTGTTGGCAAAATTATTTTTATTGGCAATACCTCCCAGTGAACCGGCTACGTTTTTTACTATACTTGACCAGTATTGACTTTGTGTATTGTAGTCAAAAGTTCCACCCAATGTCATTTTAATCAATAAACCTTTTATTGGAGTCAGGTTTAATTCGGCATAATCATAAATATTATTTCTAACGGATAAATCTGTACGGCCTTCAATCACTGCAAGTGGATTTGTTTTAAATGACATATTGGTATAATCGCCATTACCATCTTTAATTGATAAGTGAGGATAGAATGTTAATGCAGCATCTGTTATTGAAGGATCTGATCCATAGCCCATAGTATTACGAGGTGTACCATTGGTAGTCGACCTCATAAAATAGATTGAATTGCTAAATGACAACCAATCAGTTAATTTGGTGTCGGTTTTCATACGAACACTAAACCGATTAAAATCTGATTTTTTTATTACACCTTTATCAGTAAGGTAGTTTCCTGAAACTAAATAACTTGTTTTTTTTCCTCCACCGGATATACTAAGTTGATAATTATTTAACATTCCGGTTTGTTGAATTAAATCTTGCCAATCAGTTGTTTGATAGCTATCTAAATTTGCAATTGGGCCACCTCCAACAGCTTCGTTTTGCATGGTCAAAAATTGCTGAGCATTCATCATGTCAAGTTTCTTCGACAAGTTTTTTGTTGTTGAAGCAATAGAGAAGTCAATTTTTGTTTTTTCAATTGTAGCTCCACTATTTGTTGTGATTAGAATTACTCCATTTGCACCTCTGGCGCCATAAATTGCTGTTGAAGAGGCGTCTTTTAATACCTCAATTGATTTAATATCTCTGGGATTTATTGAGTTTAAATCGCCGGCATTAGTATAACCATCAACCACTATTAATGGCTCATTGGTTCCGGAAATAGTGTTGAATCCTCTGATTTTTATACTTGAACTTCCTCCTGGAGAAGCATCAACAGTTGAAATTGATACACCGGAGATTTTTCCTTTGAGACTCTCTGCCACATTTGAAACTGAAAGTTTTTGAATCTCTCCAGCTCCAACCGAAGCAACCGAGCCAGTTAAATCACTCTTTTTTTGCGTACCATATCCAACTACCACAATTTCATCAATTTTTTTGGTGTTTTCTTCCAAATATACCACAATATTGGTTTTTCCATTAATTGAAATTTCTTGAGATCTATAACCAATATATGATATAGTTATTATCGAATTTTCACTCGGAACATCGAGTGAGAATTTCCCATTAAAGTCTGTAGCTGCTCCTGACTTTGAATCTTTTACTGTTACTGTTGCTCCAATTAAAGGTTCTTTTGTCATTTCGTCATACACTATACCTGTAATTGCAACTTTTCCAACCGCAAACAATTGATTTACACCAATTATATGAAGTATCAAACACAAAAGAAAAGCTTTCCTTATACTTGTGTATCTGGAAGATTTTAAGAGGCTGAATGTCATAATTTCTAAATTATTTTCGATGATTGAAATTAAATCAATCCTTATTATTTTAAATGATATCTTTTTATTTGAAGAATTTTCAAATATACGAAAACTTACAATTTATAAATACCTGATACCACTCAAACGAATGGTACCAAGTATTTTTTTGTTTTATTTTTTAAAGAATTTTACAGTCTCAATATCATGATTCTTATCATTTAATACTTTCAAGAAGAATAATCCACTATTCAATTCACTAATATTAATCATTGAACTGTTTGTGTTAAGTGAATTGTACTCTGCTAATTTAACACCTGTTACAGAATAGATTTCAATTTTACTAGAATTAGATGGGTAATTCACTTTTAACATATTCGTAGCAGGGTTAGGATAAACACTAACTTCACCATTTCTATTGTTAATTTTCTCAACTGCACTTGGTCCTTTATCCCATGTTAGTTCTAAACGTGGCTCCATACCTTTATTTTCTCCTGTATATACTGAGAATGCGGTACCTTTGAATAGATTTTGTGCATTAGTTGGCGATGTAGATCTTGTAGGGATTTTTGCTAAAACAAAAACAATAGCATTATTTGTATCTTCATTTATAACTTTCTTCAAATCGGCAACATTTACAAGTAAAGTTGTATCGCCCAATGCTACTGTATATTTTGTACCAATTTTTGTCAAAGCATCTGTTGTGTTAAAGTAACTCCAATCTGTGGCTTTAATGTCATCTTCAGAATTTCCTTCATTGTATCCTGGCGCGTTATCAGCACAAATATATTTTTCGTAACCTGCTACATATTTGTTAGTTGCATTCAAAACAGAAGTCCAACCACCAAATTGGCTACCCTCTTCGTAAAACTCATCAAGTTCAGGAACATAACCTTCAAAATCAGGACCTGCAGCATATCCATCTTTCAATGCATAAAGCACTAAACTATCAACTGCGTGAGGAATATTAACGCCAGTATATCCGAGTGTTGCTGTATGGCTAAATACTTTAAGTTTAGCATCGGTACATGAACCTAAGTCTGGTAAATTATTTAGGTCAAAGCGAAGATAGAAAGAATATGTGAAATTTGACATTACATTCGTAACACAAATACCATCGTTTCCAGTTCCCGGAGAAACACCTCTGTTTATTTGTCTCCATGCTTCATAAAAACCTACGCCATCATTACCACTCATAATTTGATTATCAGCTCCCCATTTACCATCGGCAGTTGTTATGGTGTAATTTTGAATTTGTTGAGCTGCAGCTACATCTACTTTAACTAAAACTAAGGCTGTATCAATACCACCGAGTTCTATGCCTCCGTTATCTTTCACTTTGATAGTGATTGTTGTTTGTCCGGCTGCTTTCGGAGTAATTGTAAGTTTACCTGTACTTGAGCCAGCTACATAATCTAAAGCAGCTGTGGCAATGCTTGGATTACTACTAACAGCTGTTACTGCTAATGTTTGAACAGTAGGATCACCACCATAGGTTATTCCACTAAGGGCAATTTCTATTGGTTTTGAATCAGAGAAACATGATTGATTTGCAACAGGAGCGATTGTTGGTGCTGCATTAGCGCCCGCTTTCATTAAAGGTGGCATTTTTATAGCAACATCATTTACAGTCAAATACGTTCCTTCAGTTCCTGCTAACCAAGTATCTTTACTTGTCAAATAGTCAAGTTCGTCACCAGGGCTATTTAAACGGAAACCAAAGTCAGTAGCTACTTCAACAGGTGCACTATACAATCCTTTATCAATAGTAACTTTATATTTTGTTGTTGCAGGATTAGCTGTAATACCTACAATATATGAATCACCACCCTGATAAGAAATCCCTGGGATTTTTTTATAGGCTGCTCCATCACGAACTTGAATAGAATCATCTGCAATAAAGTTTACAATTGTATTAAAATCAGACCAAGCAATTCCTGCTTTTTTATTAAGACCAACAGCAGCATTAACCTTATTCGATGATGGAGTTACAACAAATGTTTTTGTAATCTCTGTTGTATTAGTTCCAATGCTTTTACTTACTGAAGGATGAACATCTCCATCATAACCAAGTGTTCCGGCAATTAAACCATCAATAGCTAAATAACTACCAGGTTTACCTGAATATACAGGATCAAAATTCAACATGGTAGTTACATATTGAAGACTATTAGCTAGTTTTCTAAAACCATAATTAGTTGCAAGTTTAACTATTTGTTTGTCTGGAGTAGCTACTCTTACACTATATGTATGAGTTGTTGTATTTCCAGTTATATAGAACATATATTTACCACCAGCTACATATTTTACTTTAAAATCGGCAGCATAAGCACCACTATTCCTAACTTTAATTGTACTATCGGCAGCAAACTGAATAATTGGACCTAAATCACCATATTGGGAAGCAACAATATCAGACATTCCAGCAACTGCATTTATTGGAAGATGCGAAGGAGATGCCGAAAATTTAACACCAAAATCTCCTGTCAAAGTTGGAGTTGGAATGTTATAGTTAGCTTCAGTAAACAATGTACTTGTTCCTATGCTAAAATCGGATAAACCAACATATTGTTGATTTGTTCCATCAACAACAGACTCGTTGAAATAATTTAACGATCCGGTGAAGTTGTCAATTCTAAAAGCATAGTCGGTAGCAAGCGTTACCTGAGGTCCACCTTCTTGCTCATGTACTACAACTGAATACTTCCGATTTGGAACATCTACAGTCATAGAAAAGAAATAACGGTGTCCGGCTGAATATTGATAGGTTGCCAGAGCCGCATAAGCTGCACCATTACGTACTTCAATAATTCCAGTACTACCAAAACGAATGGCACAGTTGTAATCAGGAAAACCTGTAACAGCAACACCACTTAACCCAACTGCTCCATTCATCATTGCTGTTGAAGGTGAAGCTGTAAATTTCACAACAAATACGCCTGTTTGGTTGTCAATCTTAAACGATTGCATTCCATCGGCAAAAGCACTTCCAAATCCTATAAATAATAGGATAACGATCTGAAATAATCTGTAGACCTTTTTCATTT
>CAIWIS010000210.1 GCA_903912795.1 uncultured Bacteroidales bacterium | reverse complement strand
GGTGCTTACTACTTATAATGGTTTTGGTGAATTAACCGAGGAAAAGCAAAAAGTGCATAATAGTCAGTATATTGTTACCACTAACAATTACAATGATAACGGTACGCTCAATACAATTGTGCGCAATGGCGAAACGACTACGTATAGCTATGACTCTGAACACATTGGTCGCCCATCAAGTATAAGTATAGTCGATAAGAATACGCAGTATTTCGGGTATGATTATTTCGATAGGTTGGAATACGTGTACGAAACTATTGGAGACCGAGAGTATTATACTTACTATGGCTACGATATGTACGGCAGGGAAACATACAAAACATATCCATCGTACTATGAAGTGTACAATACCTACGACAAATACGGCAACCTTACCGAAGTAAAGGACGGAAGCAACCGACCTATATGGAAAGCTGTAGCCGAGAATGCACGCGGACAGATAATGCAGGAACGTAAAGGCAATTACGATACTTACTATGGTTTCGACGAACGTGGATTGCCTGGCTATATTTCAGATGGCAATGCAGTTGACATGTACTATTCTTTCGACAATAAGGGTAATCTGCAATACAGAGCCGACAATATGTATGGTAATGATGAGTCTTTTGTTTACGATTCGCACGACAGGCTTACAAATTGGAATGTTACTGCTGAATGGGGTAATTATTCCAAAAACAACACCATTGTTTACGACCCAAACACAGGCACTATCAGTAGTAAAACGGATATAGGCACATTATTTAAATATGGCACTGTAAACAACGAGCAGGGAGCGGTAAATCCCAATCCAGGACCACACGCGCTCACTTCGGTAACAGGACCGCTTACTTCATTACAGTCGCAGGCATTAAATGTAACTTATACCGATTTTAAAAAGATTAAAACCCTGAGCGAAGGCAATAAGTACTACGAACTGACTTACGGGGTAGATGACCAACGCCGCAAATCGGAATACAAAATAAACAACCAAACACAGCTGACACGCTATTATCTGGGCGACTACGAAGAAGAGGTAGATGCACTTGGAAATGTAAAACAAATCCATTATCTTAGCGGCGCGATAATGATAATTACGAACTATGATACGCAGCAGTTGTATTATAGTTATACCAATTATCAGGGTTCTTTGATAGCACTGACCGACGAAAATGGAACTGTAGTGGAACGCTACGCTTACGACCCATGGGGTGCACGCCGTAATCCTGATAACTGGACAGAAAGCGACACACGCACTTCGTGGATTGTAAACCGTGGTTACACAGGGCACGAACACCTTGATGCTTTTGGCATTATCAATATGAACGGGCGCGTTTACGACCCGCTTACGGCTATGTTTTTCTCGCCCGACCCGTATGTGCAAGAACCTGACAAATGGTTAAATTATAACAGGTATGGGTATTGCTTTGGAAATCCGCTGAAATATACTGATCCGAGTGGGGAATGGATACACTTATTAATTGGGGCTGTTATTGGCGGTGTTATAAATTGGGCTGCTCATGGTGCAGAATTTACATGGAAAGGATTAGGATATTTTGGTGTTGGAGCGTTAGCAGGTGCACTCGGTGCCGGCATCGCAGGTGGTATCAGTTCTACTTTGGCTGTTGCTGGTAAAACTGCCGGTGGATTTGCAGCAGGGTTCTGGGGCACAAGTGCAGCTACTACTGCTACTTCAAGTTTTGTTTCAGGAGCTGCAATTGGCGCAGGTAGCGGTGCTACTGGTGGTTTTGTTAATGGCTTTGGGAATGCACTCGTTGATGGTAATAATTTTGGAGATGCTCTTGGTAAAGGTGCATTAGGAGGTTTAATGGGTGGCATAGGAGGAGGCCTCATCGGAGGATTAGTTGGTGGTATTGATGCTGCAATTGACGGTAGGACGTTCTGGGGTGGAGGAACTATTGAACGAGAAGGATTAGCTTATGATTGGTCATACGATTGGTATTATGGAAGTGATGTTACAAACACTACTCAGAATGGAGATTACGGTTGTGTTGATAAAGCTATAGATAATATATCATCATCTAAAGGACTGAGAGTGAAAGGCAGTGACATTAGAAATGCAATTTCTCCTGGTAGTGATCCTAGTAAAACACCTTTAATGGATGGAGATGCATTTGCAGAATATGCAAAAAGGGTTGGAGCAAAAAGTAATGGCCTATCCAATCCTTCAAGAACAATAATGAACGATGGGTATGAAATGATTAAAAATGGAGGAAAAGTAGTTGTGACATATCCAAGTGGCACTATGAATCATGCAGTCAATCTACAAGGAGCATTCAAACAAACAATTTCATACCCGAATGGGTTGGTAAAATCTAAAATAATATACATCGTGTTGAATAATGGCAAAAAAGCTATAATGCCCGCAGCAAATTTATCAGGTAATGGAGTAAATGTTTTTAATTTAATATTTCCATGAAAGAAATAAATATAGCAATTAATGTACTAATAATATTTATAAATATTTTATTTGTTTCTG
>CAIWIS010000209.1 GCA_903912795.1 uncultured Bacteroidales bacterium | reverse complement strand
TTAAAATATATCACGTAATATTATTTGCTATATAAGAAACTCTTTCAGTGCGTTTAAATTCAATATTTTATATTTATTTTTATCGAAACTAATTATTCTTTCTTCAACCATTTCGGATAAACTACGTGATAATGATGGTCGTGCAACTCCAAAATAATCAGCTAGTTCAGTTTGGTTATTCGAAAGTGTAAAAGTCAAACCATCGCTTTGATACTTTTCGAGCAATAAATGAGCAATTTTACCTTTAATTGTTTTTATGGTTAGTAATTGCATACGCTGGGTCAGGAATTGTGTGCGATTGGCATTATGCGTCATAAATTGTTGCATAAAATCAGGTCTCAGGGTCATCAACCGCACCACTTCGGTTTTGGGAATACGAAGCAATTCCACAGCTGTCAAAGCAGTGACTTCGACTGGGAATTGATTTTTGTCCGAAAAAAGAAATGCCGGAGCCAGCGGACGAGGTGCATGAATGGTTTCAATTGGCATTAGATTGCCACTTTCGCTAATCATTTCAGTTTTTACCGAACCCGACATCACCACATAAAGCGCATCGCATGTGTCGCCTTGATGAAAAATAATATCTTTTTTACGATACGTTTTTATGGTAAATTGCATGTCATCCGGAAAAAAACCATTTTCCTCCTGTATGTTTTCAAAATTTGTCCAACTCGTTGTGTTGTCAGTCATTTTAATTTTAAATTTATTTCGCAAGTGTAACAACTGTTACACTTCAATTGTTGGCTTAGCATTACTTTTGTATCGCAATAAAACAAGAACTGCAAAATTACAAAAAAATACGTACATTATGAGCGAATTTAAAATGGCTCCCAAAGCCGAGAACAAAGCTTTTCCAACTGCTGAGAAATTCAGCATGACCGAAAAAGTGCAATATGCCGAAGGTTCGGTGGTGAGTAAAATCATTATTCGCAACGAGCGTGGCAACGTTACTCTTTTTGCATTTGATAAAGGTGAATTTCTGAGCGAGCACACAGCTCCATTCGATGCTATTGTGCAAGTGCTCGATGGAGTAGGAGAGGTAGTTATTGATGGCAAATCCTATCAATTGAATGTAGGCGAAAGCATTATTATGCCTGCCAATGTGCGCCATGCTGTAAATGCAGTGGAGCAGTTTAAAATGTTACTGACGATGATAAAATAGTTTGCCCTTCGGGCGTTATTGATGTTGGTTATTAGCTACGCGTTATTAATTGTTATTAGCCCTTCGGGCGTTATTAATAACAACATAATAACACAAAGTAAATAACGTGCGAAGCACAAATAACACGAAGTAAATAACGTGCAAAGCACAAATAACACAAAGTAAATAACGTGCGAAGCACAAATAACACGAAGTAAATAACGTGCAAAGCACAAATAACATACGAAGTATAAATAACGTGCGAAGCACAAATAACACGAAGTAAAAGTATGAAAAGAACAATAATAAAAATAGACGAAGAGCTTTGCAATGGTTGCGAGGCTTGTGTGCAAGGTTGTCACGAAGGCGCTTTGCAAATGATTGATGGTAAGGCACGTATGGTAAGCGAACTTTTTTGCGATGGGTTGGGTGCTTGTATAGGCGATTGTCCGGTTGGTGCTATTGAACTCGAAGAGCGTGAAGCGGAACCTTACGATGAAATTGCTACCATTGAACGCATGATTCCAAAAGGAGAGAAAACAATTCTTGCTCACTTGAAACATCTAAAAGAGCATGGCGAAACTGAATACCTGAAACAAGGCGTAGGATATTTACGCGCTAAGGGTGTTCAGGTAAATTTTGCCGAAGTTCACAATCATGGAAGTGCCGGTTGCGCTTCGAAACCAGCTGCAGAACCACAGAGTCATGGTGGTGGCGGTTGTCCCGGAAGTCGCGAAGTGTCGTTTGGTGCAGCAAAGCCAGCCGTAGCATTTACTATGGCAGCGGCTCCACAAGCCAATGTGTCGCAGTTGCGTCAGTGGCCGGTACAATTGCATTTATTGAATCCGCAAGCGGGTTATTTTCAATCGGCTGATGTAGTGTTGGCTGCTGATTGTGTGCCATTTAGTTTTCCCGATTTTCACAATCGTTATTTGGCTGGAAAAACGTTGGCTATAGCATGTCCAAAACTCGATTCGAACCAAGATGTGTATATGGCAAAATTACAAGCAATGATTGTAAATGCGCAAATTAACACACTCACAGTGGTTATTATGGAAGTGCCTTGTTGTGGAGGTTTGCTGCGATTAGCACAAAAAGCTGTTGCCGAAAGTGGTGTTAAAATTCCTCTTAAACTCGTTGTTATCAGCAT
>CAIWIS010000208.1 GCA_903912795.1 uncultured Bacteroidales bacterium | reverse complement strand
TTACATTTGCAAAATAGTATGGCGCATTGGCCTGTCGCTTTGCCAATTCGTTTTTTACATTAGGGCGCACAAGTAATTTATTGAGCGGAATATTTTTATATAAATTATAATCTTCCTCCATGCAGTCGTCAAGCGAACTGTACGGACTGTGAGGCGGATTCATACTAACCATCATAAAAAATGGTTTGCTTTTGTCGCGCACCGAAGTAATGTATTCTATCACTTTGTCGGCTTCGTGTTTGGGCGAATATTCAAGCGGGTCGTGGCGGTTGCCGTCGGTATCCCAGTAATGCGGATTTTTGTGCTCATCAAATGTGCCGTACGAGTACCAATAATTAAACCCATGCCGACGTTCTTTAGTCGTGTAGGCATCCCAAACGGGTTTTCGATCGTCTACATACGTTCCCGGATTTTGCGGATTGTTAGGCGTAGGATAATCTACATGCAATTTGCCAAAATAAGCACAGTCGTAACCGTTTTGGCTCAGCACATCGCTTATGGCAATGGCATCCTGACGCAAATTGCTGTTGGGGCGCATGTCATTACAGTTCAGTGCAACTCCGCTACCGTCGGGGTACATGCCAGTAAGTAACATGCCACGGTGCGGACTGCTCAGCGGACAATTGCTTGTTGCGTTGGTTAATACAACTGCTTCGGAAGCAAATTTATTCAGATTGGGCGTGTGTGTCGGGTCGGCTTTAAAGTTAATATGAGAACTAAATTCCTTATCGTTCCAAAATTCAAGTGCACAGTTCCGAAACTGATCGGGAAACACATAAACGATATTCGGGTGCGATGCTGTTTGAGCTAATAAGCCTGACGCTGCCGTTAATACCAAAGTAGAAATTGATAGTTTAGATGTGAGTTGCATAATATAGTTGTTTAACACTGCAAAAATACAACTAATAACGACTAATACTTGCCGAAATTTACCGAAATAAGGGATAGAATTGTACATACCGAAAATATTTTGACTCGTTTATTGTATCTTTGTTTCACAAAAAAACAGAATCGGCATGGAAAAGATTGAAAAAGTAGTTTGGGGAATTATCGGTGCAGGCGATGTGTGCGAGCGTAAAAGTGCACCCGCCATGTATAAAGCGCCTTTTTCGGAAGTAAAAACCGTAATGCGCCGCAATGCCGAAAAAGCTGCAGATTTTGCCAAACGACATGGCATTAATAATTGGACAACTGATGTGAATGATTTATTGAACGACCCGGAAATCAATGCCATTTACATTGCTACTCCTCCCGGTTCGCACGCCGAACTTACTTTGAAAGCAGCCAAAGCTGGCAAAGCTGTGTATGTGGAAAAACCAATGGCAAACAGCGCCGAGGAATGTGAAGCCATGATTCAGGCATGCCGAGAGGCAAACGTCCCGCTTTTTGTGGCCTATTACCGCCGAACATTGCCTGGTTTTTTGAAAGTAAAAGAACTTATTGAAAACGGAACACTCGGTGACATTCGCGCCGTAAACATCGAAATGTACAAACCACTTTCGGAATCGGATTTGAGAAATAATACAACAAACTGGCGTGTCGACCCTGAAATTGCCGGTGGAGGCTATTTTCACGATTTGGCATCGCACCAATTAGACTTTTTGGATTTTCTTTTTGGTAAAATAACGCAGGCTAAAGGCATTTCAACCAATCAGGCACACATTTACAAATCCGACGACATAGTTTCCGCCATATTCAGCTTCGAAAACGGCGTGGTTGGCTCCGGTTTGTGGTGTTTCACGGCCGACAAAAGCTCGGAAAAAGACAGTATCCGCATCATTGGTTCGCAGGGTGAACTTTCGTTTAACTGCTTTGGCGACCCTATGATGATTCAAGTAAGAAGTTCGGTAAACGGAAATCAGGAATTCAGCTATTTACACGAACAACCTATCCAGCAGCATCTAGTACAAGCCATTGTAAACGAACTTCGTGGTGTAGGAACATCGCCAAGTACCGGAATAAGTGGTGTAAGAGCTACGGTTGTGATGGAAGAGATTACGAAGAGGTAAGTATAATCTTAAAATCATTCCATAATCCACATTCTATCCTAC
>CAIWIS010000207.1 GCA_903912795.1 uncultured Bacteroidales bacterium | reverse complement strand
CATAAGAAGTAAATGTGCTTGGAATACCAGTTGATTCAGCTGCACCAACTGTAACAATATCAGCCGCATCGGCCGGCACTCCAATATAATGCCAAGTTTTATTTCCATCGTTACCTGCACTATTACATACCAAAATTCCTTTTTTGACAGCCATTGTTGCAGCTCGGCTAGCTCGCGAAAAAGTGCCATTCATATTAGCATAAGTATAATTTAGCACAGGGTCGTCAAATGTAGTATATCCCAACGACGAATTAGCAACATCAACTCCCACACTGTCAGCAAATTCGATACCCGATACCCAAAAGTCGGTTTCGCTAACATATTCTGATGGAGCATATTCGGTACGTATTAACCAATACGAAGCATGAGGAGCTGCACCAAGATATTGATTGGGTAAATTACCAGCCATTATGGATAATACATTGGAGCCATGTGCATCCGAACCATAGATATTGGGAGTTAATTCCGTAAAATCTTTGGTGCCTAGCAGTCGCCCTTGTAAGCGCAAACTGTCAAAACCCGGATTTAGATTGACATTCGAAAAACCTGCATCGAGTACCGCTACATGAATATTTTTACCTGTATATCCCAAATTGTGAAGATATGACGCATTTATTTGATTTAACTGATTAGCCGAAGTGCCATAATTCAGAATTTGAGGCTCTTGTTTAACCCTGCGAGGTGCGGTTTGAGTAACTTCAACTTTACCAGTGTATTTGGCCCATTTTACAAATGAGAGATTGCGCACCTGATTCATTAACGATGAGTCGGTAATCAGCACAGTTATCCCATTCATCCATTTGCTCCTACAAATCACTTTGTGTCCCAAATTCGATATTTGATTAATATAGGTTTGATTTACAGGTAAATCGGTAGAGTCGATAGGTATGTTGAATGCAGCACGGCGAGCAATGGCACGTGCCGATAAATAATCGCTTGGAGTTGATAAACTAAAGCTTGTGTTATTTTTATTGGCAAATTGCACATAAAAATAATACTTCGTAATAGCTGATGCGTTTTGAATCGAAAAGAATAAAACGATTGAAAAAGCAATTATTTTAAGTCTCATACTATCTATTTTTTAATTTTTTGCCACACACTTACTTCGGTAGTCAACACTTCACTTTTTCGGGATGAAATACGCTTGTTAAAATCCAAATTTACAGGTTTACCTAATTGAACAAATTCGGGCTGCAATAGTTCGGCTATACCTTCGAACGAAATAACCGGTTCACCATCCTTTTTAAAACCACCTGGCCAATGCAACCGACCAATATTAGTGCTTTCCCAATCGTAAGTAGCTGCAATTATCAATAAGCCATTCTCGTTTAAACGTTCATGTATGTGTTTTAAAAATATTATGGGGCAAATTAATTCTTCCAATAAATTAGGCAAAACAATTATATCGTAACCAGTATAAATTGGCTTTAAATTGTTTGGATTATCCTGCATAAAAAGCATTTTATCAGGCTTTAAGTCAAATTTAAAATTTTCCAATACCAGCTCACGGTAAAATACCAATTCGCCCTCATCTTTTACAATATAACGTACTAAACCTTTTTCGTTTAACTGTATAGGTATGCGAATAAAGCGCGCCGAGAAATCGATAGCAGTAATATGTGCCACATTTGGTGCGAGCTCAAAAGCCAAACGACCTGTGTCAGCATTTAAATCCAAAATGGTTTTCGAGGATAAGCTTCCGGTCTTGCGAATTAGCTTTGCCAATTTTTTGTAAAAATCAACATTTCCACCAAAAGCATCACCCCAATTGTTTTCGCAGGAGTTAGCTACTTCAATATCAGTTTCGTACGTACTTGTTTCTATTTCGAGTTCGGCATCCGACTGTACTAAACGAAAGCCAGCATGTTGGTAAAAATGCCTGCGAAAAGCATATCTAGCTTCCAATGTAGCTTCGTTACCTGTAGATATCCACGATCCTCCTTTAATGATATTGTGTTTTCCATCAAAAGTAGGAGTCGAAAAATCATCATACAATGGATGCACTTTGAAACCAGTGTAACCTGTAATTGGCGTTTCGGTCCATTGCCATACATTGCCTATTACATCGTAAAAATCACCCATCTTAAACATGTCAACAGGGCAAGGCGAAGTAAAATGTTCGAGATTGATATTTCCTGGAGCCGTTTTCCAACTGAACATATCGGGTACATTACTGGTGGCCGCAATCCGATACCATTCGGCTTCAGTAGGCATGCGATAGGTTTTGCCTTCACACTCCGATAGCCAGTTGCAATATGCTTTTGCTTCGAGATAATTCACTTCAACAGGCCAGTTCCAAGGCATTTCTATTTCTTCGGCAACTAGTCGGAGCCAATAATTCTCGCCTTTTTTGTGCCAGAAAAGTGGCATTTCGGCTTTTTTGTAATTTCGCCAATTGAGTCCTTCTTCGGTCCAATAACTGTCTGTTTTATAGCCGTTGTTTTGTATAAAAATTAAAAAATCCGAATTTGAAATTAAAAATTTGGAAGCCTTAAAGTCAGGCAGGTGTTCGGTATGTACGCCATATTCGTTATCCCATCCATACTTGGAATTCGTCATGGTTTTTCCAAGTTTTATTTCGGCGCCAGTCACCTCAATCAATTCATTCTGAGGAGCTTTTCCTTGAACCGGACAACACTCGCCAAATTTGTTTTTCACTACTTCGTCCAAAGGCAGTTGACGGATTAAAACCGATGACGTT
>CAIWIS010000206.1 GCA_903912795.1 uncultured Bacteroidales bacterium | reverse complement strand
TTCCAAAAACGATACAAGAGCTAATTTTTTATCAACATGTAAATCAGGAATTATTTCCACCTCGGTGCGTTGCTCTTTCGAAAGCTGTGTTTCGATATCGAAAACGCGTATGGATTCCACTTCGTCGCCGAAAAAATCGCATCGGAAAGGCATTTCAAAGGCAAACGAAAAAATATCCACAATGCTACCACGTACCGAAAATTGCCCGGGTTCATACACAAAATCCACCCTTTCAAAACCATACTCGCGAAGCATTTCGGTGAGGAAGTCAATACTCAAACTTTCGCCAGTCTGCAAACGGAGTGTGTGGGTTTTTATACTATAAGCAGAAACCACCTTTTGCATCAATGCCTCAGGGTATGTAATTACAACACATGGAACAGTGCTATTTGCCAATTTATTGAGTACTTCAGTGCGCAAAATCTCGTTCGAAGTATCGAGCTGCGAAAGTTTAATGGCTTTTTTGTACGACGACGGAAAGTAAAAAACCTCTTCGGGCGTTAATATTTGCTTCATATCATTATAAAGATACCCTGCCTCGTCGGCATCATTCATAACAATAACTTGTGTATGAGGTCGAAGTTTAAAAAGAGATGTGGTCACAAGTGCGCATGCCGAACCATTTAAACCAGAAATTTTCAGGTTTAGTTCGGCAGAATCAGCCCAACGTGTAAGTGCGGTTACTTGCGGATGTTGAGCATAACGTAACTGTAAATCGGAAAGAGTCAAATTAGCTTGTTTGTTTAAGGCTGCAAAGATACGATTTGTATTTTGAAAACACGTAAAATACAGATTTCTTTAATAAAATAGCTCTTTTATTGCAGTGTCTTGGGTCAATTGTTTATTTATCAAATCAGTACCCATCCATAAAATCCATTGGCAATTGTTACAATCAACATTTCTATTTTTCAACTCCGAAAGTGGATAAACAGTACAAGCTAATATAAAATCGATTGAAGAAACGCATTGGAGAAACCTTATTTTCTGCTGTAAAATTAAATTAATGTCGCTTATGTTTTCAGTTCCAAAATCAATAATCGTATTTTGCAAATCAGAAAGCGGCAAATATAGAGTGTTCAGGTTTAATACTTTAAAATCGGAATTTATTAATGTAGTGATTGAAATGTTTCGTTGTGAAAGAGAAATAACTGACGGACTAATAATTCCATCGCAGAAAAATGTATTTGCCGATTCATGCGTTCCTTCAAATACACTTGAAACCCGAGTTCCATCTACAGAAAAATGAATAGCACTATTTCGAAGCACCTGTGCACTTTGGGTAAGAATAATATGGCTACTCAGGCTTGTCATTTTTGCGTTGCAAAAGCACTTTGCTTCGTATACGAAGTGTTGGTTTGTATGCTTGATCTATCACTTCAGGATGTTCTAATTTATAAACCACTTTTTGAATGCTATCCTGAGCTAGCGAATCGTATTTACGAATAAGTTTTACACTATCAATCAATACATTAAACTTGCCTTTTACTGCTTTATAATTTATTAAAGCACCACTTACTGAATCAACTCGCAATTGTCTATTTGCTTTCAATGTAATAGTGTACCGGCGCAACAAACTGTCGTTAATAGTTTTACAAACTATACTGTCGGAAGTATTATTAGCATAATGTATGCGAATAACTGCATTTTGATTTTTGCTTACATTACTTTTTCCAGCTCTATGTAAAAACGACAGTTTATACTGATCGCCCCAAGCCAAACGGCCTGTACGAATAGCAAATTTAATCTGTATGGGAGTTGAATCTTTGGTGAGTTTAAAGTTAGTGCGAGCCAAAGGCCAAACATTTTCGTTTATATTGCGTAATAAAGCCGAATCGACAGGATGAAAATAGCCACTTTTAACCTGCTCATCGAGTTTGGTTAGTTTTTCAACCACATCAACATATACACGTTCGAAGTATTTTGGATTTTTGGCATACCAAACTAAGGACGAATCAAATTCAGCTTTGGTAATGCCTTCTTTTTGAAGTAAGGCGTTGTAATAATAAACATTTTCACGATTGTCGGTAGAACCTAATCCTTTTGCTGCCAAAGCACCATCCAGTTTATGTAATTCAACCAAAAAACGAGTCATTTCTTTGTGCGATAATACATCACTCGGACGATTAGTACACGAGTGAAAAATCATCAGAAAAAGTATAACTGAAAAAATTGTTCGAATATTAGTTCGCATTTTTTTCAATGTCCGTTTTTTTAGTTTCCAAGCTTTCGTTTAAATCTTTCCTGAAAAAAAGCAGTATAATTACTACAGCTATACTTATGGCCGAATCGGCGATATTAAAAACTGGGCTAAAGAAAAGCGTTTCGCCAGCACTATTTTTAATTAATGGAAAATACAGCATATCAACCACTTTACCATGAAAAAGAGAAGCATAACCGCCTGTTTCGGGCAAAAAGGTAGCAGCCATTCCATAGCTATCGCTAAATATTAGTCCATAAAATATTGAATCAAAAATATTACCTGAAGCACCAGCTAAAAGCAGTGAAATAGCCAAAATATAGCCTTGACGTGCATTTTGTTTTATCAACCGATAAATAAAATACACTAAACCTCCTACTGCAACCATCCGAAATAGTGTCAGAAATAATTTGCCAATTATTTCCATGCCAAAAGCCATTCCATTATTCTCAACAAAGAAAATCTGAAACCAGCTAAACACTTCTACATGTTCGCCCAATGCAAAATTTAATTTAATAAATATTTTGGATGCCTGATCAATAATCAGCACCAATACTATTAATAGGATTGATTTGTTTTTAATAGACATATAATCAATTAGTTATGAGTTACGAGTTATGAGTTACGAGTTACAAAATAACAAAATCGGCAACAGATAGATTATGCTGTTGCCGAATTTGATTATTATCGTTTGTTATCGTTTTTTGCTTCAATACTCAACGTAGCATGTGGAACTGCTCGAAGTCGTTCTTTAGGAATGAGCTTACCCGTTTCGCGGCAAACACCATAAGTTTTGTTCTGTATGCGTATCAAGGCAGCTTGTAAATGCTGAATAAATTTCATTTGACGCTGTGCCAAACGACCCGATTCTTCTTTCGACAAGGTTGCAGCACCTTCTTCTAACACCTTAAATGTTGGAGAAGTATCCATAATATCATTACCATCGGCATTAGAGACACCTTCGCGTAACAACTCATAATCTTTCTGAGCTTTTTCAAGTTTCTCGGTGATTAATTCCTTGAATTCGGCCAGCTCTACATCTGTGTATCTTGTTTTTTCCGACATAACTTATTTATTTTAAATGATTAAACATTTAGTCAATTTTCAATCGCAATTTTCTCGTATTTTATGGTGCGAAAGTAACAAATAAAATCGAGATTTCAAACTATTTTAACAAACTATTTTTTAAGCCTTTATTATAGCAATATTAACTACATAATCATCGAAGTCTACAGCTATTCCACCGCTTACTTTTTCGACTACGGTAATGCTTTCGGCTAGTGTTTGAGTAGCTATATAAGTAGCATATTCATTGACCGCAGCATCTGTTTCTGTATTGTTTTCAATTTCGATAATTATCTTATCTGTAATTTCGTATCCATTTGATTTGCGCATATTTTGAATGCGATTAACTAACTCACGAGCAACACCTTCGCGCAATAAAGCATCACTTACTGTAATATCGAGTGCTACTGTTAATGTCCCTTCGTTAGCAACCAACCACCCAGGCATATCTTCGGTTATAATATCAACATCCTCAGTGGTTAGTTCCACAACGCCTGTTGGCAAATTCAATATATACTTACCATTGCGTTCAATTTCGCTAATTTCATTATTCCCAAACAAATTCATTGCTAACGCAATTTCCTTCATTTGTTTGCCATATTTTTTTCCCAAAGTTTTAAAATTTGGTTTAATTTTCTTCACCAAATTCTCCATATCGCTATCAGCTGGTATGACCTCAATTTCCTTTACATTTACTTCGGCTTTTACGAGGTCAGCTATATAAATCAACTGATTGTATGTGGTTTCGTCATAAGCTGGAATTACAGCTTTGAAAAGTGGTTGACGCACCTTTTTATCGGCCTTACGACGTAATGCTAATATCATCGACGAAGTTTGTTGCGCTAACTGCATACATGCTTCTAAATTGCTATCTATTAAAGCTTCGTTGTACGATGGAAAATCAGCTAAGTGAACCGATTCGCTAGCATTTTTACCTGTCACAGCATTCAAATCTAGGAACAACTGGTCGGCAAAGAATGGTGCGATTGGTGCCATTAGTCGAGATACGGTCTCCAAACAAGTATACAACGTTTGATAAGCCGATATTTTATCTTGATCATAATCACCACCCCAGTAACGTTTACGATTCAACCGAACATACCAGTTACTTAAATTTTCGCCTACAAAATCGGAAATAGCACGTCCAGCACGAGTTGGCTCATAGGTTTCGTAGTATTCAGTAACATCTTTCACCAAGGTATTTAGCAACGAAATAATCCAGCGATCGATTTCCGGACGGTTTTCCATTGGTATTTCTGTCTCGGCGTAAGTAAATTTATCTACATTAGCATAAAGCGAGAAAAACGAATAGGTGTTGTAGAGCGTTCCGAAAAATTTGCGACGAACTTCGTCAATACCTTCCGAATCAAATTTCAAGTTATCCCAAGGCGAAGCATTTGTCATCATATACCAACGCAAAGGATCAGAGCCATATTTTTCAATAGTTGAAAATGGATCCACGCCATTACCCAATCGTTTCGACATTTTATTGCCATTTTTATCGAGTACCAATCCGTTCGAAATAACACTTTTAAATGCCACACTACCTTTAACCATCGTACTAATAGCATGAAGTGTAAAGAACCAACCACGGGTTTGGTCAACTCCTTCCGAAATAAAATCGGCAGGGAAATTGCTTCCACTGTCAATCAAATCCGCGTTTTCGAATGGATAATGCATTTGCGCATACGGCATTGCTCCCGAATCGAACCACACATCAATTAAGTCGAGCTCACGTTTCATGGGTTTGCCTGAAGCTGAAACGAGTATAATACCATCTACATACGGACGGTGTAAATCAATATTTTTAACGGCATAATTCTCGGTCGTGTATTCGCCCACTTTAAAGTTTTTATATGGATTTTCAGCCATAAATCCAGCTGCAATTGATTTTTCAATTTCTGCCATTAATTCTTCGACCGATCCAATACAAATTTCCTCTGTGCCATCTTCCGAGCGCCAAATAGGAAGCGGAGTTCCCCAATAACGACTGCGGCTGAGGTTCCAGTCTTGCAGGTTTTCTAGCCATTTGCCAAAGCGACCTGTTCCGGTTGATTGTGGTTTCCAGTTGATCGTATCATTCAATGCCATCATCTCCTCGCGACAAGCTGTAGTTTTAACAAACCAACTATCGAGCGGATAGTATAAAACAGGTTTATCGGTACGCCAGCAATGTGGATAGTTATGCGTATGTTTTTCAATTTTAAAAGCTAAACCTTGTTGCTTTAACATCACACAAATATCAACATCAAGCGTTGTGTCATCATCAGTAAGCGTGTTATCGTAAGCATTTTTGACATATCGTCCAGCAAATTCGCTATAAATATCAGTATTTACATTCGTTGATACAAAATCAGCACTTAAATCACCAATTTTAAAAAATTTACCCGTTCGATCAACCATAGGCTGGCGATTTCCATCTTTGTCAATGAGCAACATCGGAGGAACACCATTTTGTTTTGCCACACGGTCGTCGTCGGCACCAAATGTAGGTGCAATATGCACAATACCTGTACCATCTTCGGTAGTTACAAAGTCGCCTGTAATAACGCGGAAAGCACCCTGGCCAGGATTCACCCAAGGAATTAATTGCTCGTATTCGATACCTGCTAGTTCAGAACCTTTACATTTTCCAATAATTTCATATTCGTTTTTACCAAGTACTTGTCCCAATAATGCCTCAGCAAGAATGAGTTTACATTCTTGTTTTGTATATGGATTTGCTGATTGAACCAATACATAATCAATATTAGGACCAACACAAAGTGCGGTATTCGATGGTAATGTCCATGGAGTGGTTGTCCATGCAAGGAAGTACACCTCCCCTAACCCCTCCGAAGGAGGGGAATTGAGCGTAAATTTACGTTTTAGCACTTCGTTTATGTTGCGCTCTTCTCCCTCTCCTATGGAGAGGGTTGGGGAGAGGTGGAACTGCGCTACACAAGTGGTATCCTTCACATCGCGATAGCAACCTGGTTGGTTAAGTTCGTGAGTTGATAGTCCGGTACCAGCAGCAGGCGAAAATGGCTGAATGGTATAACCTTTGTATAATAAGTTTTTGTTGTAAAGTTGTTTAAGCAACCACCACAATGTTTCGATATAACGATTGTCATACGTAATGTATGGATCATTCATATCTACCCAATATCCCATTTGTGTAGTAAGATCTTCCCACTCTTTTGTATATTTCAATACATCCTTACGGCAAGCAGCATTGTAATCGTCAACACTTATTTTGCTTCCAATGTCTTCCTTGGTAATTCCAAGCGCTTTTTCCACACCTAATTCCACAGGCAATCCATGCGTATCCCAACCTGCCTTACGCTTTACCTGAAAACCTTGCATGGTTTTATAACGACAAAAAACGTCCTTAATAGTTCGTCCCATAACGTGATGAATTCCAGGCATACCGTTAGCAGAAGGAGGTCCCTCGTAGAAAACGAACGAAGGTTTTCCTTCGCGAGTTTCGATACTTTTATGGAAAATATCAAGATCCTTCCAACGTTTCAATAGTTCTTTGTTAACGTCGGAAAGATTAAGTCCGGAATATTCTTTAAACTTTGTCATATCTGAATTGTGCGTTTTAAAAACGAATTTTATTGAAATTTTTTATTTCGTCAAGGCAGCTAATTAACCAATTAACTATTAACTTAATTAGGGGTGCAAAAATACAAAAATAATCTGAAATTTGAAAGCTTTAAGAGCGCTAATCAATATCAAACAGGGTATAATTTTCAGTTTGATAATCAAGACTTTGCAAACGAGCAAACGTGACATTTATATGTAAAAAAAATGCCCTGATATCTCAGAGCATTTTTATATATAAAGTAAAATGATTATTGCGCTGCAACAACAGTTTTGTTAGCTGTATAAACAATTTTCAAGGCATAAGCTCTACGAAGCGATTGTTTAATATCATTAACGATACCCATTTTTGTGTCTTTATCAGCTTTTATCGAAACGGTCATTAAATTCTGATCGTCTTCGTTCATAGCACTACGTTCGTTTACAACAAAACTCTCCAATTCACCTAAATCGGCAAATGCATCACCAAGTTGTATACGAGTTTCAGAACCAAACAATTTAGCATATTGATCCATTGGTTTACCTACATACACATAGCGTGTAAGCGATTTGTTATCCAACTTTTGAACTTCGGATGCCGATGGTGCAGAAACACGAACTTTAAATGTTATTTCTTTCATGGTTGTAACAGCCATAAAAAAGAATAGAAACATAAAAATAATATCTGGCAATGATGATGTTGACAATTCAGGAGTTTCTCTTTCGCTGTCTTTTCTAATTTTGGCCATCTTTCACTCCTCCATAATTTTTAGGCTCAGCTTCAGAGATTTTTTGAGGATAAACATCCTGAACTGCATCAGATTGTTTTTCGTCAAGATCTACGAAATTTTTGCCAAATTTCTCATTTGCTATTTCATTTCTTAATTCATTATACGCGGCTACTAGTTCATTTTGAACTTCGATATACGCTTGATATTGAGTATCAACATCATTTTGCAACGAAATTACGTGATCTTTTGTAATCTCTATCTGCCCAATTAATGGTATATTAACCATAGTTTTGACAGGGAGTGAAGGATCGTTTGCTTCGTTTTTAATAAATTCTTTTGCTTTTGCACGCAAATCTTTTACGTTCATTTCTTCCCCTTGAACCAATAATTGGTTTTGGCTATTAATTTTCACAATAAATATATTGCGTTTATTAATATCAACAGGTGGAACTTTCATACCAGGAGGTAAAGGAGCTGGAAGTCTACGCGACAAACCAGTGCTTGTATTCATGGATGTAGTTACAAGGAAGAAAATTAGAAGCAAAAACGCGATATCAGCCATAGAGCTGGAATTGATTTCGCTGATTTTTCTCTTTTTTCCCATGATTATATTAAAATATTCTGAGTTTAAATTCTAAATTATTTTACTTTTCTGTAAATACTTGCACCTACAATTGTAAGTATAAGTCCAACAAATAATACATAGCTCGAGTAAATCAACATATCGCTGAACTTAGCCCAAAAACCTACGTTTTCGGTACCTTCATAACCAATAATTGAGATTTTTTCAGCACTTCCTAAAAACCATGAAATTATAAAAATTATGGCAAATAGAATTAATGGAGCTAACGATTTTAAAGCTGCAGCAGGACTTACTATAAGTGATTTAATAAAACCATAAATTGTAAGAGATATTGTAATACCGATAGTTAATACAACTAAAAGATACGACCAATACAGCAAAGGATCTGTAAATTTTGGAACAGTTAATGATTCTTCACCAACCATCAATGATTCAGCGTTTCCTCCTAAGTAGATTAAAACTACTAGAATTACTGAAACAACACCGAGAAGCAGAACCGTAATGCCGGATACTTTTTCTACTATTTTTGACATATCAATATTTTTTTGATTACGATTTATTTTTTCGAATGTTTTACAATAATATCAAGCAATGAAATAGAAGAATCTTCCATATCAGTAGTTAAGCTTTCAATTAATGTAAGAATGTAGTTAAAGAAAATTTGCAGAATCATAGCTACAATAAGACCGAATACAGTTGTTAAAAGTGCCACTTTCATACCACCTGCTACAATTGTTGCTGAAATATCACCTACTTGTTGGATTTTGTCAAATGCTTGAATCATACCTACTACTGTTCCCAAGAAACCTAATGAAGGAGACAATGTAATAAATAATGTAATCCAGCTTAAGTTCTTTTCTAACAAACCTAACTGAACGCCACCATAAGAAGCTACAGTTTTTTCAACTACATCGATACCTTCATCGTAACGAGATAGACCTTGATAGAAAATGGACGCTACAGGACCACGTGTGTTGCGGCAAATTTCCATTGCTGAAGTTACACCACCTTTATCCCAAGCTTCATCAATACTGTTCAACAATTTTTTTGTGCTTGTTGAAGATAAGCTTAAATAAAGAATACGTTCGATACAAAGAGCTAAACCTACGATTAAACAGAAAGCGATAGGAGCCATCCAGCCTGCACCACCTTCAATAAATTTTTGTTTTAAACCTTTGTGCATACCACCTTCTTCGGCTACTGCTGGAGCAGCTTCAGTTACTTGTGTTGAGTCGGTTACAGCTGAGTCTGTTGTTGCTGTTACTTGATCTTTAGCAGCTGCATCCTGAGCTACTACCTTAAGAGTGCTTCCAAAGCTGAAAATCGCTACGATTGATAAGATTGCAAATACCTTTTTCATTTTACTTTTTTTTTGAGTTGTAAATTGTTGAATTTATTTTGTTTTTGTTTTTAATTTGTCATTTTGAGTTGCGGAGAGGAAGAGATTCGAACTCTCGATACCCTTTAGGGGTATACACGCTTTCCAGGCGTGCCTCTTCAACCGCTCGAGCACCTCTCCAAAACACGGCGAAGATAAGAATAATTTATGAATTACAAAATATAAAAATAATTTTATGTTGAACAAATTTTTACTTTGTCTGATTTTCAGACAATTACAACACTAATTTATGACAATTTAAACAAGTTCATAGCATTTATGGTTGTAATTTTTCCAATATAATCAGAGCTTATTCCATAAATTTCGGCTAGTTTTTCGCTAATTATAGTTAAATATGCACTTTCGTTTCGCTTGCCTCTGTGTGGAGTTGGTGATAAGTAGGGTGAATCTGTTTCGAGAATGATATGTTGCAAGTCAATTTTTGATACAGTTTCGGCTAAACCAGCGTTCTTAAATGTCACAATTCCATTGATTCCTAATTTAAATCCTCCAAATCTAAGCATTTCTTCAGCCTCAGTAAGCGTTCCGGTAAAACTATGAAATACACCAGTCAATCCTTTGTCCTTATATGGCTGCAATGCATCCATTGTTTCGCGAAACGAATTACGAATATGAATAATTACGGGTAAATCCAACTCCAAAGCCCATTCAATTTGCTTTTGAAAAGCTATAATCTGTTCAGATAAAAAAGTTTTATCCCAATATAGGTCGATACCAATTTCGCCAATGGCAATATATTTTCTGCGTTCCAACTCCAACTTTACAAGTTCTAACTCACTATGGTAGTTATCGTTTACACTAGTTGGATGTAAACCTATTGCAGCATAGCAATAATCAGGATAGTTGGCTTCCAACGCTAACATACGTGGCAGCGATACACTATCCACATTGGGTAGAATAATGTGTTTTATCCCAGCATTTTTAGCTCGTTCAATTGCTTCAGCAATATCAACATCAAACTCTTCGGAATATATATGTGAGTGCGTATCAATCATTCCCACTCAATAGTTGCAGGTGGTTTTGAACTAATATCGTACACCACACGATTTACGCCTTTTACCTTGTTAATGATTTCGTTGGACATTTTAGCCAAAAACTCATACGGAAGCTGCGCCCAATCGGCTGTCATGGCATCGGTCGAAGTTACAGCGCGAAGTGCAACTGCATTTTCGTAGGTACGCTCATCGCCCATAACACCCACTGACTGAACAGGAAGAAGAATTACACCCGCTTGCCACACTTTATCGTATAAGTTCCAATCGCGCAAACCAGTAATGAAAATATCGTCGGCTTCTTGCAAAATGCGCACTTTTTCGGCAGTGATATCACCCAAAATACGAACGGCTAAACCTGGACCAGGAAAAGGTTGGCGTTTAATAAGATGATGC
>CAIWIS010000205.1 GCA_903912795.1 uncultured Bacteroidales bacterium | reverse complement strand
GTCAGAGATCCTGCATATACCCCCAATAAAACCTCTCATATATTAATATATAATGAAGCAGATTTTCTTTTCAAAGGAACTGGGACTAGAAAATATCCTTGGCCTAGTTATCCAATCAGTAACCAATTTAATCCTGCCTGGACAAAAAATTATCAGTACTTATTGAAAGTAATCAACGATTCAATTTTGGATGGCACCAAAGATGTGCGAGATCCTTCAGCCTACGAACTTATCGACCGCTTTGAAGCAAAGGGTGATTCTATTGCCGGTGTATTAATTTCAACCAATCAAACATTTGTTCGTAAACCTACTGTTAGCAAAGGTACGCAAGCTGCTTTTGGTGGAAAAAATGAAACAGCTGCAAGTTCTGAATGGATTGTTTATCCTTATGGTGTTAAATATTTAGGACATCACACTATGATTCAGCTCACTAATTACAAATCAACTATTACTTCTATTAAATTAATAGTTAGTCAGGGTTATAGTGGCGACGATCTTTCAATTAAAGGAAGTATTGCTACTTATTCGCCAACAACGATTGCTCAAGTAATAGACAAAGCAGATTCAACTCAAGTGCTTATATTTAAGCGTGGTAGTACAGTGCTGACTGCGGATGAAAGTTTAGCAGAAAATGATGTGTTGCAAGTAACATCTGGCGACGGAAGGTCAACAACAGTTTACAAGTTAATTAATTATACATTGGACAATAACACTTCGTTAACTGCGAAAGCGGGTTCAGGCTTAACTGTAGCTAACAATAAAGTTACCGGGGTTACTGTAGGTATGAAACTTAAAGATGCACTAGCTAATCTTGAAGTGGCAGAAAAGTCATTATTGTATGTTATTAATGCGAATGGAGTTTTACAACCATTGAAAGTTAATAACCTGGACACATTACAGTTAGATGTATTAGTATCAGAAAATTTTGTGCTCGAGGTTATTGCCGAAAATAGTAACAAAGAATCGTATAGTTTTGATTTTGCTGTTGCTAATAACCAGGCTATTTTGATGTCGAATATCTTAGAAATTGATCAAAGCAAAAAACTGATCGTTAATCTTCCTGAAGGTCAAACTGTTACAAGGTTATTGTCATTGTTATTTGCCAATAAAGGTGCAACGATAAAAATTTTAGACAAAGTAGGTTTCGAACGATCAATCGGCACATTAAATATCGATGATATTGTTGAAGTAACAGCTCCAGATGGTGTAACAAAAGTAAACTATAAAGTTAGCGAATTTATACTTAGTGGTGTATATGAGCTAAAAAACAAATCAGCATTTGACATTGAGTTTTTCCCAAATCCAGTGAGTAGTATTTTGAGATTTGCAGGTGCCGAACTCGAGCAGGTGAAGGTTTATTCACTTACAGGAATATTGATGATTTCTGAAAGGAATTTATATGGCAATAATTTGGATGTTTCTTATCTTCAGAATGGAATTTATTTATTAGAAATGACTAATAAAGAAGGTAAAGTTGTTGTGGATAAATTCTTAAAGAGATAAACTTTATTTAATTTCCAAATAAGTGATTATATAATAGATTTGGAGTCAGAAAATCAGAAAGGTTCTGACTCCATTTTTATTAAATATTTTATTCTTATTTTTATTAGGTTACGATTTTAATTTTAAAATTAATTTGTACGGATTTATAATTGACTCAGATTTATATTTAAAAAAAACATGACAATCATTAATAGAAAAAAGAAACAGATATTTACAACCATAGTTTTGGGGTTGTTTGTCGTTTCATTTTGTAACTCCTGTGTTGATCGATTCGAAGAAATTGAGAAATATCAACGACCAGAAAGGTTGGACGGTAAAATTTACACAATTATCTCAGGTCAGAAAAACATGTCCATTTTTGCACAGTTTATGGTTGATATAGGCTATGACAAGCTATTGGACAAGACCGGTACTTATGCTGCTTTCGTACCATCCGATAGTGTGATGAAAAGCTATTTGATGTACAAATATGGAACTGATGACCCAAGTAAAATTGACTCCACGGTAAAGAGTGCAATTGTAAGGTATCATATTTTACCCATGCCTTGGAGCAAAGATCAGTTACAATCACTTTCTGCACGAGGTTGGATTAACTTGTCAGATATTTCAAACAATAAACCTACGGCTTTTAAGCGTAAAACATTGTATCGTGAGCCAAACAAAACCTACAAAATTCAACGTTTTTTGTCGGGCAACGAACCATTTGATATTATCGTTCCAAATACAGATGCAAGTACTACATTACGTACTGTATATTCGAGTGCTCCGAAGTATGTCCCGCTGTTTTTTGATGGGTTTATGAATGCAAAGGGATTAAGTTCAGCCGATTATAGCTTCTATTTTAGTCGGCCTTACGAAAGCGGACAAGTTTTTTATGCAGGTGCAAAAATTATTGGCAACGAAATTTTTGCTGAAAATGGTTTTGTTTACTTAGTTGATAAGGTAGTAGAGCCATTGAAAAGTATTGAAAAACACATGGAAGATGGACCATATTCTAATTTTTTACAATTGATGCATAATAATCCTGTTTTTACATTAAATCAAAAAGCAACACTTGCTCAACCAGGAGCTAGTGAAGGTGCAGTGGTTGAAGATTTATATGACCTTAGTTATGTTAACTCTTATCCGTTAAATATTCATGATGAACTAGTGGTTAATAGTACCTATACCGTTGAAAAACACAATGGATTGTTGGTTCCAACCAATCAGGCAATGGATAATTTTTTTAATGATTATTTAAAATTTTGGGGAAGTTCATGGAGTTCAGTTCCGAAAAATATTCAACGTTTATTTGTGAATACACATATTGCGGCAGAAGCTGTTTATCAGAAGGATATTAACGCCGGTTTTTATAATGCTTTAGGTGATGTTGTAAATAAAAATGAGATTGAAATTGAACAGGCAAACTATGGTAGTAATGGTACCTTTATCGGTTTGAATAAAGCAATTGTTCCAAAGTATTTTTCGAG
>CAIWIS010000204.1 GCA_903912795.1 uncultured Bacteroidales bacterium | reverse complement strand
TTACCTAAAAATGCTAAGATTTTTGGTCTTACTGCTGGACTTCCGGTGAACTTGCTAGGTTTAGTTGGTGCTAACGGTAAAATCTGGGGATTGGAATCGTTCGGTTTCTCTGCACCATTCAAAGTATTGGACGAAAAACTTGGCTTCAACGGTAAAAACGTGTACGAGCAAGTTAAGAAAATGTTATAAATGGATATTTTTTCAATCATTATTATAGGTATCGGCCTTGCTATGGACTGTTTTGCAGTTTCCATTAGCAAGGGCGTGTGTCTGAAAAAATTCAAACTCAAAAAAGCATTGCGAATGGCAGTGCTTTTTGGTTTGTTTCAAGGACTAATGCCACTTATTGGCTATTTTGCTGGCTTTAGTTTTGCAAAACAAATAGCAAATTATGATCATTGGATTGCATTTGTATTACTGGGAGGTATTGGTCTGAAAATGTTTATTGAAGGACTCAAACCCATCGACCCGCACTGCGAAATTAAAACTGACCCTTTCAAATGGAAGTTATTATTTACATTGGCATTTGCCACAAGTATTGATGCGCTGGCTACAGGTATTATCTTTGTGCCTTATCCTGAAAAAATTTGGTTTGCAGTAGCAACAATCGGAATTATCAGTTTTATTTTCTCACTTTTAGGTGTTTATCTAGGAGTACATTTTCGTTCAAAAATAAAAATTAACGTTGAAATACTAGGAGGTATTATTTTAATTGGTATTGGCTTAAAAATACTATTTGAGCATTTATACGGTCTCTGAAATAGCTTTTCAGCACAAAAAAAATTCTATTATGTTTTCTAAAAAAGATATATTCTTTATATTTACTTTCGTTTTTTCAATAAACTCACTGATAGCAGCTGAACCAACTCCAAATTATAAATTGTACGGTTTTATCCGAAGTGATTTGTATTATAATTCACGTCAAAACCAAGAAGCATTGGATGGATTATTCAATATGTATCCAAAACCAATTGATTTAGATGCGTTGGGAAAAGATAAAAATGCTGTTCCAAATTCACAAATGCTTGCTATTTCAACCCGACTGGGAATTGATTTTGCAGGTACTCCAATTTTAGGAGCTAAATCAAGCGGAAAAATTGAATGCGATTTTGCTGGAGTTAAAGATTACTATTATCTCGTACGACTTCGTCAAGCTTATTTAAAGTTAAATTGGGAAAAATCGGAATTATTAGTTGGTCAAACATGGCATCCAATGTTCTCAAACCTTCAACCCATTACACCTGCTTTGAGTGTAGCAACTCCTTTTCAGCCTTTTAATCGTAGTCCGCAAATTCGTTTTACTCAAAAACTGAATAAGGAATTTTCGGCTATAATTGCTGCAGCATATCAAATGCAATACATGACACAAGGACCTGCTGGCGCAAGTGCAAGCTATATGAAAAATGGATTGTTACCAGGCTTACATATTGGTCTTGATTATAAATCGAAAAATGTAATGGCGGGTATTGGTATTGATGGTAAATCACTCAGAATTAATCACGAACGCTTTAATTCCGGAGCTGCAGTAGCGTATATTGGCTATACAAATAAGAAATTTCAGATACGTGCCAAGTCCGTTTTAGGGCAGAATATGAGTGAATATTTAATGATTGGAGGATATGGAGTAAGTGGATTAAACACAAGCACTAACGAAGATACCTACACCAATATAAATACCTCAACATCTTGGTTAAGTGTAGCCTATGGAACTAAAATTCAGGTTGGAATTTATGGTGGATTATCACAAAACCTAGGTTCAAATAAAGATCTACTTATCAAAGCAGGTAAGTTCACTGCTTATGGGTATGGATTTTATAATAATATAAACAACTTGCAATTGCAAATGGATCAACTATACCGTGTTGCACCACATATTTCGTATAATTTAAGTAATTTCCGTTTAGGATTTGAATACGAGCTAACTACAGCAAAATATGGGGAAATTCAAGCCAATGGAAAAATTCAGAATCCATACAATATAAGCAATCACAGAGCCTTGACTACAATAAGTTATTTTTTCTAAGATTGAGTTAGCTTTTCATTTAAAAACTCCTAATAATTTCATTGTTAATTATTAGGAGTTTTTTTAATTGATAGATTTTGGGGTCGTAGTATGAAATTCTTTGAGATAAAACGGTTCAAAATAAGCTACATCAACAAATGTACTATTTTTAAATTCCTTTTCGGCTAATGGAATCATAAATTTTGCAGTAGGATAAATGTCATCAATAAATTGTGCATTCGGATGAGTTAATGTAGTTTTGCACTTATCAGCACCATTACCAAAAAACACCACTTCAGACTTAGACAATATTTCAGTATAGGATTCTGAGTCGATAATATCAGCTTGAATATTACGTACAATTTCAGCATTAACATCATAAAATGCCGCATAAACTTCCATTCGGCGCGCGTCAATCATGGGGCAATACAATATATTCTTATCCAACTTAATAGCCATTGCTGCCAATGTCATTATTTGAAGTGTACTAACAGCTATTAATGGTATATTTAAACCATAGCATAGCCCTTTAGCCGTAGAAACACCTATACGTAGACCAGTATATGATCCAGGTCCACCACTTACCGCTAATGCATCCAACTTGCCATTTTGTTTCTGTAAAAATTGAAAAGCTTCTTCAATAAAAGGACTCAACATGGTGGCATGATTCATCCCTTCCCTGTTTTCTTTCAAAAAAATACAGCTGCCATCCAAACTCAAAGCTACTGAGCACACATTAGTAGATGTTTCGATATGAAGTAAAGTCATTTTATAAAAATTAATGCAGAAGATAACAACAAAGAAAGTATATAAAACTACAAAAAATTTGGTCAGATAAAAATTATTTACCTGACCAAATATATGTAATAAACTCTATTTTAATTAATTAACTAACTTTTTTTCAATTGCATAATGTGTAAGTTCCACATTATTTTTTACATTAAGTTTTTCGAAAATACGTAAACGGTATGTAAATACAGTTGAAATACTTAAGCCCAACTCATCAGCAATATCTTTGGCCTTTATGCCCGAGGCTATTTTAATTAATATTTCGCGCTCTCTGTTCGAAAGCAAATCATGCGGATCACTATCCGATTCGGGAATAACATCAAACGCCAATTGCTCAGCAAGTGCAGCACTTATATACCTGCCTTTGAGGTTTATTTTATGAATGGCTACAACCAGCTCTTCGAGAGCAGTATCTTTACACAAATAACCCGAAGCACCCGACTTCAGGGTTTTCAAGGCAAACTTATCCTCAGGATGAATGCTTAATACGAGTATGTGTAACTTCGGTCGAAGTGCTTTTATATCCATGAGCAAATCAATACCGTTTCTTCCAGGCATATTCATGTCAAGCAACATTATGTCGCATTCTACCTTACGTATTTTGTCGATTGCTTGAGCTCCATTTTGAGCTTCGCCAACAACGATTATATCAGATTCTTCTTTGAGAATCATTTTGAGGCCTTCACGAATTATTTCGTGATCATCAACAATAAATACTTTAATCATAAATTCGAAATTAGTGTGTGGTTACCAATAAAAAGTATTTAGCCAGATAAAAAATAAAAATGTTTGTTCTTCAATAATTTAAACCAATTGAATACTGATTTTTCGATATTAAAAAATCCAATATTCGTTTTAGAACAAGTTAATAAGCGCAAATATAACAAATTTTCTATCTAATTGCAAAATATTTTGATTTTTATTCGAAAATGAATAAAAAAAATTTTTTCTGTGTAATTTCAAAAGTTAAAGTTATGTTGATTACAATGTAAATTTTCGATACAATATCGAATTAAAAAAATATGAATCAGCCCATTATTATGTTTTCCTTAACGTAGTGTATCATATCGAGATTAGAATTTAGTTTTAAATTTTCAAAAATCTTTTTTCGATATGTAAAAACTGAAACAACGCTTAATTTAGTTTTGACTGAAATATCTTTAATATCCATACCTTTGTAAAGCATAATGAGGATATTTGTTTCTAAGTCACTTAATTTTTGCAAATCGTCGGGCTCACTAAAAATTGTTTTGAATGCCAATGCTTCAGCATATTCTGGGCTAATATAACGTCCATTAGTATATGTTTTTCGAATTGCTGAGATAATTTCGCTAATAGCTGAATCCTTACATAAATATCCAGCAGCACCTAATTTGTATGCTCTGAGTGCCGATTTCTGCTCCGGATTTATACTCATGATTATGGCTTTAATTTCTGGTCGAAGTTTTTGCAAATCAACCAATAATTGATAACCATTTTTTCCTGGCAAATATAAATCAACCAACATTACGTCGCAGGCAATACTATCAAGCCGCTGAAGCACTTCCTCGGATGATTTTGCTTCGCCGGTTATATTTATATCATTTATTTCCTTTACAAGCTTTTTAAAGCCTTCTCTGACAATTTCGTGATCGTCAACTAAAAATACATTTATCATAAATTACATGATTAAGTTCGTTTCTATTGGTTAAGGAACTTCGAACATCTTAACGATGGCAACTTTAATCGCTACGTTTTATGGTTTCAAATGTACATTTAATTTTGATTGTTTCTACAAAATTATTGTTGTCATAATATTATAATATGATTGTAATTATTGCTACAAATCTTTGATTTACAGTGTTAAAAATTGGGAATTTGGTAATTGAATTTACTTTATAACACTGATTTCAAATTAGATACATGCGATTACTCGAAATCGAAGTAATAAAAATTTCAAAATAACATTGCTAATGAAATATGATTTACTAAATAGAATAGTGTTCAAATCTGATTGTGGAGGAGTTTTGACCTTTTAAAAACCAAAACAAAATTGACAAAGCAATTCAAATTAAATTTATTTAACAGTATTATTTTGTAAATTGGATTGCTATTAGCATAAAACTGAATTTTTTACTACACAAAATTGGAAAAAACACGACTCATTTAAGCAATTTTGCTGAATGGTTTTTCTTGATTTTGATAAAAGTGTTTATTTTTGATTTGATTTTTGTGCTCTTAACCATGCCAAAAAAAAGTTTGTTTCCACGGCATCCAACACACCTCCTAGCGTTTGATATACGGAACCTTCGTCGGCAGTTTCCATAATCTTCATGGCCTTTTCACGTTTATCTTTGGTGATAAACTGATTAATATTCAAATTTCCTAATGCAATAAACCTACCCAAGTGTGAGCAAACGGTGGAAAGTGCTAAACTACGCTCCGCAGCTATTTCGTGAATAGTTTTACCTGCTTTAAATAGTTCGTAAGTAGCACGATGCGAATCACCTTTTTGCTTTTTTTCTTTTACTTCGGCAGGTGATTTTTCTTTTTTAGAACTTTTGGTTTCAATCTTTTCGCGTATATTCGAACTTAAATTATTCGCATTGCAATACTTTTGAATAATCTCAAGAAAAAGAGGACCATATTTCTCAACCTTTGCAGGTCCAAAGCCTTTAATCTTAAGTAAATCGGCACTTGTAAGTGGTAAAAATTCAGCCATTTCCAACAAAGTATCGCTTCCTGCCACAATGTATATTGGCAAATTTCGAGGTTCACATATTTCGTTACGTAGTGTTAGTAATTCGTAATAAAGCGATGGATTTTTAGAAACAATCGACTTCGATTTGCCCGTTTTTGTATAGGCATTAACCTCAAAATCAGGAAGAAGGAATGTGTTTTTTATGGAAAAATAGTTTTCTACACTAAACGGACTTTTCAAACCATTAAACACATGCTTTTTCTGTGCTATGAATGCAAAATTTACACGTAACTGATCGTTATAATCACGTGCATTATCACGGCTATCGGTACTTGCTGGCGATTGACGTAAAGTTTCAAGTAAATAATCAATTTTTTCGAAAAAAAACAAGGTGGCAGCTTGTAATCGTTCAGCCAAATATTCTTCGTTCACTTCTATAGCTTGAAAAATACGATTTAGTTGCACCTGAAATTTATCAGCAACCTCTTGAATTTGTTGCAGTTGCATTAATATATTTTTCAGGTATGGCATAGTATCATCGTTAAAAGAACTAGCTACATTTTCAACATCACGTATGATACGTGATGTATGACCTAACGCAGTTCTGAAATCGAATAACTGACTTAATGTATAGGCTCGAAATTGATTTCGTGATTCATTTAACTGTTTTTCCAGCTCCTCAATGGCCTGCTTCGACTTTTCGTGTTCTACAATTTCGGTATCGTTTTCGATGCTATAGGGATTAATTTTACTTCGCAAAACCATACCTTCGAGCGACCTACATCTACTCAAAGCCACATAACCCTGACCTGAAGCAAAAGCATCACCGGCATCGATTATTGCTTTTTCGAATGTTAAACCTTGACTTTTATGAATAGTAATAGCCCATGCTAAACGCAATGGATACTGCACAAAAGTGCCCAACATATCTTCCTCAATCTGCCGTGTAACTTCATTGGTCGAATAACGAATATTTTCCCACATCATTTTGCCAAGTTCAATTGGTTCATCATCGTCAGGGCATTTTACAATGATTACTTCATCGGTAAAATCCTGAATAACACCAATTTTACCATTATAAAACCGACGAACAGTTTCGTTATCATTTTTATTAAACATTACCTTAGCACCAATTTTAAGCACAAGATTTTTGTCGGTAGGATAACTTTTTTCAGGAAAATCGCCTTTAATTTCGGCAACAAAAGTGCGCGATTTTCCGCTAATCTTGGCTAATTCCTCTGCATTTATTTTGTCGGCTTTGTAATTATGTGTTGTAAGCGTGATATATGTATCGTCGTTCGAAGGCACAAAAACAGGATTGTATCGGCTTTGTAACAAAGCAAGACCATCAGGTGTAAGGCAGTTATTGCGCACCTGATTCAGAACACTTATAAAATCTTTGTTGGTTTGTCGGAATATTTTATCGAACTCAATATATACCGGCTGTTGCTGATTAATCACCTGACTATGAAAGAAATATGGGCTTTTGTAATAGGGCGAAAGAATACGCCATTCTTCTTCGATAGCAACTGGCGAAAGTTGAAACATATCGCCAATAAAAATGACTTGTACACCACCAAAAGCTTCGTTGTGTTTGTATCGGAAATGGCGTAGAATAGTATCAACAGCATCGAGCACATCGGCACGTACCATGCTTATTTCGTCGATTACAAGCAATTCCAATTCTTGAATTACCTTGCGGCGATAACCAACCATTTTTGTTTTTTCGATTAATTCCTTTCGACCCTGAACAGTAGGTATAAAAGGTGTGAATGGCAATTGAAAAAATGAATGCATGGTAGTACCACCTGCATTAATAGCCGCTACGCCAGTAGGAGCAACAACTGCCATTTGCTTTTTGGTTTCAGATTTAAGTTTACGGAGGAAAGTTGTTTTTCCTGTTCCTGCTTTTCCAGTCAGAAAAATACTACGGTTAGTAGACAGTGCAAACTCACGTGCAAAATGATAAAAGGGAGATAAATCGTTCATATTATTAAACAGCGTTATAAAAATGATTTAGTTTCAGCTTTAGAAAACAGAATAAAATGTAAAGATAAAAATTATTTTTTGTTTGAAAAAATAAAATAATAATTTTGTTAATTTACTCATATTTCTTACTTATATTTGCACATCAATAAACATCATAAGTAAAAATAAATGATTACTGAAACGGGAAATAAACCATACAAAATTGGAATTACACTTAGTGGTGGTGGCATAAAAGGACTTTGCCATGCCGGTGTATTGAAAGCACTCGAAGAAGTTGGAATTAAACCCGATGTAATTTCGGGAGTAAGTGCTGGTGCAGTTGTTGCAGCACTATATGCCGATGGTTATACACCTAATGAAATTGCATCATTGTTCGAAGATGTTAGCTTTCGGAAAATGACTCAATTACAATTGCCTAATGGAGGTATTTTTAGCATTAAATCCTTTGAACGTTTTATGGCTAAAACACTACGATCTAAAACTTTTGAACAATTAAATATACCCATTCATATAGTTGCCACCAATTTAGACAAAGGAATGAGTGTTGAATTTTCGAAAGGGATCTTAATTCATCCTCTGGTAGCATCTTGTAGCGTACCCGTATTGTTTATTCCAAAAAAAATTAAAGGCATAAATTATGTGGATGGAGGAGTTCTCAAAAACTTTCCGGTAACAACCATTCGGCCATATTGCAATTATTTAATTGGAATCAATGCAAGTCCATTGGTAGCCGACGATTACAAACTTTCAATTTTAAATGTAGCTCAGCGAACCTATCATTTTATGTTTAAAGCCAATATTTTGCACGACAAGGAGCTTTGTGATTTATTAATTGAACCCATTGACATGGGACATTATGACATGTTTGACATAGAAAAAGGCAGAGAAATTTTTGATTTAGGATACGAATCGGCTAAAGCTATACTCAACTCACAAGATATTAGCCATTTAACAAGTTAAAAATCACTCAAAAAAAATATTTAGCTTTGACGTTTGCGTTGCAATAACAAATCTACAGCATCCTGCATTGAACCTGCTTTAGTAACAGTACCAGCGTTTACAAAATAAATTTCGTCGGCATTTTCTATTGTATTGAGGCGATGAGCTATGACAATACGTGTAGCTGATTTTGGTAATTTACGCAGAATATCTTCGAGCAATTGTTCTGTAACTGTATCGATATTAGCTGTTGCTTCGTCGAGAATTAACAAATCTGGCCTACGGATTACAGCGCGCATAAAAGCAATAATTTGCTTCTGACCTAAGCTAAGCCCTTCGCCTGAGGCTTTAATTTCGGCATTTAATCCACCTTCAAAACGTTCGAGCAAACCATCCAAGTTAACTTCTTTGAGTTCATTTAATAATTCTTCATCTGTCAAATTAATAAAACAAGCATTTCCGTATAAAATATTGTCGCGAATTGAACCAGTAAACAAAAATGGCTCTTGAAGTATAAAACCAATTTTAGCTGTTCGATCTGATGAATTATAAGATCTAATATCTTTTCCATATAAAAGAACTTTTCCATCTGTAGGGTCGTAAAGACGTGCAATTAATGAAGCTGTAGTAGTTTTACCACCACCTGTAGGTCCAACAAAAGCATAGATTTTGCCACGTTCCAAATCAAAACTCACATTGCTTAAAATCTCTTTATCAGCAATATATGAAAATGTAACATTTTGGAATGAAATTAAAAACGGATTTTTTAAATCCGCTTTATCGGGAACAAGCTTTAAATTATTTTCTTGTGTCATGATTTGCGAAATACGTTCCCAACCAGCCAAGGCTACTTGAAAACTTGCCCATAGCGCTGCAATCTGTCGGAGTGGATTGTAAAACTGAGCAATATAAGCCAAAAAACTGATAAGCAAACCCACCGAGAATTGTCCGATAGTGATAAGATAAATACCAAAAGCAAGCACAATAAGTTGACCTAGATTAGACGAAATGCCAAAAACTGGTGTGAAAATATTATTAGCAATGCCCGCTTTTACAGCAGTTTTGTAGTTTTCGACATTTGCATCATCAAATTTTTTGCGAAAATAGTCTCTTCGATTGAACGCAACAATAACTTTGAAATTATCCAAACTTTCTTGTATTTCGGCACTTAAACTACCTGTGCTTTTCATATTTTGTGCATTTTGCTTTTTAACCCAAGGCGATAAAGCACGCGTAAAAAACAACAGTAACAGAGCAGGCGTAAGTGCCGCTAAAGCTAACTTAGCATCGATGGTAATAAGAAAAATACCAGCACCTATCATGGTAAAAATACTGCTCATAAACTGTACAAGCGACTGTGAGAAAAATTGATTTATTTTATCAGTATCGTTATTAATACGAGATATGAGATCACCCGATTTATTTTCGGTAAAAAAACTAATGGGTAAATCTTGCAATTTACTGAATACATTATTGCGCAAATTGTACATCATACGTTGACCTACGCGACCCATAAGTTGAGCTTGCGTATAACCGCTTACAAGAGCAAGTAAAAAAACGCCCAGCAAAATAATTGAAATTCTCACCAGACCATCGTAGTTATTAGTTACAATATATTTATCTACTGCCGTTCCCATCAAATAAGGTGCAATAAGATTTAACCCTGAATTTATAAAAATAAATACAATGGCAATGTATAAATTGTTTCGTTCCTGACCCACAAGCGTCATTAACCTGCTTAAAATAACTTTTGTTGTTATTTTAGTTGGAGTTGACTTTTCTCCGTCGTATTTAGTATTAAGATTATAGCTCATAATGATTTGTACTGCGTTGAGAGTTATATATTTGAACGTATTCAGGACTTATTTCCATCAGATGATTATGCGTACCAGTAGCCAAAATTTCACCTTCTTCAATTAATAATATTTGTTCGTAATCTTGTACCGAAGCTATTTTTTGAGTAATTGAGAGCAAAGTTATGTTGGGATAATTACGTTTTATGTTATCCAAAATATTTTGTTCTGTTTGCTTATCAATACGAGCTGTAAAGTCATCGAGCAATAGTATTTTGGGATTCATGGCCAAAGCGCGTGCCAACATAATGCGTTGTTTCTGACCCCCCGATAGGCTAGTACCTCGCTCACTGATAATTGTTTCGAGTCCAAGAGGCAAAGTGGCTATAAAATCATGCAATTCGGCAGTTTCAATTGCTTTTTGCATATTTTCATCGGTTACCTTTTCGTTAAAAGCAATATTCTCGCGTAGGCTTAAACTAAAAACCACGCTATCCTGAAAAACAAATCCAATTTGATGCTGAAAACTCTCTTTGTTATACTCATTTAAATCAATATCGTCGAACAAAATTTGACCACTGTCAGGCTTTAACAAACCCGTTAGCAAATAAAGCAATTGTGTTTTTCCGGCAGCAGTCGGGCCTAAAATAGCTGTTTGAGTGCCTGGCCTTATTACAAATGAAATGTCTTTCAGCACTGGTTTTTCATCAAATTTTACAAATACATTTTTTAGTTCAATTTTGCCTGAAAGTTGTTTCCCAACTGTACCAGAATCACTGGTTTCAGGCGCATTGAGCACTTCGCTTACACGAGCATACGCTACCGAAGCTTGCGCTATAAAATTACTTATAAAACCAATAACCATAATAGGGAATATAAGCAAAACAAGATACGAACTAAATGCTGCAAAATCGCCCAATGACATGGATCCATTGATTACAAAATGTCCACCCAAGGCCAAAATTGCAAGCGAAGCCATATTGCCTACAAATACCACAATGGGAATTAATGTTGCAAAAAGTTTAAGGATAGATAAGCTAAGGTTGCGTGCCGTAGTATTGGCTTCCATAAATTTATTAAACTCAGTAATTTGAGCATTCAACACACGTACCAAAGCAGCTCCAATAATACTTTCGTTAATAACTTTATTTAGGCGGTCAACCATTTCGCGGCTTTTTTTGAAAAGCACACTCAATTTACCAAAAACCACACCAAAAGCACCAATAATAACTGGAATAATTACCAATACATTCAAGGCCAATTTCCAATTAATTGATAATAGTAAAACACTTGCACCAATAATTACAAATACCGACGAGGCAAGCATTACAACCGCCATCGATACAAACATTTTTATAGAATCAATATCTGAAGTTAGGTTTGTAAGTAGTTTCGAAGGATTCGATTCACGAATAAATGCGAAACTTTGCCGTGAAATTTTATCGGTTAATTGTGTTCGTAAATCACGCGCAACACGCTCAGATGCATAGGTTTGCAATATTCCTTGAAAAAATGTAAATATAAAAATAACTAGTGAAGCAATCAGAAATTCTAAAATAACTGTTTGCAATGAGAATGTGCCTTTTGTAAAGTCGTCGATACTATGCGAAATAATTTTTGGAATAAAAAGGTTGACTGCATTACTCAGAAGTGCAGCCAAAATTAAACCAAAAATAATTAGTTTATAGGGTTTTAATACTCCAAATATACTTGGTCCTTTGGGCTTGTTGTTTCGTGCTTTTTTATCCGACATAAAAATTTTTTTACAAAATTATAATTGCTATAACGTTTTATTTAGCGATTTGGTTGCAATATACAATAATTTATTTGCAAAATGAAACAATCTAAACAATAACAATGTTACATTTAGAATAAAGTATGATTGAACATTTTTTGTTTCAAAAAATAGTATTACTTTTGGCGTCCAATTATTAAATAAATATTCACATATTATTCAATTTA
>CAIWIS010000203.1 GCA_903912795.1 uncultured Bacteroidales bacterium | reverse complement strand
GTTCAGCTTTTTAATATGGGAATAGCCACAAATCAACTTTACGAAGAAGGTTATTGGCAAGTCATACGGGAACAACAAGAACAATTGTTGACCGTAGAAAATATCCCCAATATCGGTATGGCAGTAACCATCGACACGAACGAAGACCCAAATAATGTTGATGATTTGATTCGGATTCACCCCAAAAACAAACTTCCTGTCGGTGAGCGATTGGCTCAGGTAGCGTTGAAACGAACTTACAACATGAATATTGTGGGTGAAAGCCCGCTACTTTCACACTTCAGAATTAGTAATGATACCGCTTTTCTGGTTTTCAAAAGCGTTGGTAATGGCTTGAAAATAAAATCCGGCGATACCGAACTGAAAGGTTTTGCGATGGCTAGTGCAGATAAAATATTCAAATCAGCAAATGCCAAAATCTTGAACGACAGCACAATTTCCGTAAAATGCAATGCGATTACAACTCCGGTTTCAGTTCGATATGGCTGGTCGAAAAATCCAATTTGTAATTTGTATAATTCTGCAGACCTCCCTGCTTCTCCCTTCCGTACTGACGTTTGGAAGTCGGGTTATGTTTATTCAGCTTTTGCTTCAACGTGCCCTGCGAGTAGCGATGCAAGTTTAATTTCCATTCGGGCAAATGGCGCTAAATTGTTGGATTTCAATTCCGAAAAACTATATTACGATTTAAAATCCACTGAAATTCAGCAAGTTTCGGCATACAGCAACTCTCCTTTTGCAACGGTTACCACAGATCAAGCAACAGTTCAAAATGGAAGCAAAGCTACAATTTCGGTACAAGCCGAAGATAAAACGTTGAGAGTATATGAAGTACATTTCGATAATCAAACAGCGACGATGGAAATTTTCAATGATGGTTTTAAAATTACTCAACAAAGTAAAAAGCTAATAGTTGATGCGAATTCTGAAATTAATGGAACATTTAAAATATACAATTCACTTGGGCAAAATATTCATACTAGACATATTTTCGGAAATACCAACAATCAATTTTCAATTAACGATGTTGGCATTTATTTGGCGCTTTGTAACACATTTGGAATTGATTATGCTTTGAAATTTATAATAAAATAAACACAATGAAGATTTTATATTTGGTTGCGATTACGATTTCTTTTTGTTTTTTTGTTGAGGTAAATGCTCAAAAAGTAGTTTTTTCAACTAAACTGCAAACAATTCTGATTGCAAACGATACTATTGAAAATTTTGAGCCGGGTAAAATAACGTTTACTGTAAATTTACCTTATACTACATTGAAAACGCCATTAGTGCAAGCATTAACAACCGATTCTCAAACTGAAGTAAATGTGTTACCAGCCGAAAATTTGTATGGTACAGTGAAACAAAGAACTACAAATATTATTTTGAAACAAAAAAATAATTCATATGTCGATACTTTTCAAGTGATATTTAAAATATTACCTAAATTAGATTTATATATCCTTATCGGACAGTCGAATATGGCCGGACGAGGGAAAATAACACCCGAATATGCCGACACGTTGAAAAACGCCTATTTATTAACATCTAATGGAAATATGGAAGTTGCCTGCAATCCATTGAATAAATACTCAAATATTCGCAAAGAACTTAAGTTGCAGCAGGTTGGACCAGGGTATGGCTTCAGCAAAACTATGGTTGAAAAAACAGGGGCTAATATTGGTCTAATCGTTAATGCAAGAGGAGGAAGCTCCATAAATTCTTGGATAAAGGGGGCGAAAGATGGCTATTATGAAAAAACAATGGACCGTCTGAAAGATGTATCGAAATGGGGAGAATTAAAAGCGATATTATGGCATCAAGGTGAAACAGACAGCAAAAATACTGATATTTATCAGCAAAAATTGACTGATTTCGTACAAAATTTAAGAACCGATTTGAATTCCACCCAATTGCTTTTTGTAGCCGGCGAACTTGCTTATTGGCGTGGAGACGGAGAGGGTTCAACGGCATTTAATAATATGATTCGTAATATTTCAGTCTTTATTCCAAATAGTACTTATGTTTCTGCAGAGGGACTATCACCATTAATAGATGTTACAGACCCACATTTTGATGCTAAAAGTCAAATGATTTTGGGTGAAAGATATGCATTGAAAATTATGGATATGAAAAAATAACAAATTAATATCATAATTAAATATGTTCTAAGATATCAGTAATCTACGTAATAATTCCGAGGTAAATCAAGTAATTAGTTTGGATATAAATGTTACAATTGTACTATATTTTTATTTGAATGGACAAAATTGTTACTTATCCATTTAAAAAGAATCTATTTTTGCATGATTATATTTCGAACCATCAAGAATTGAAGAAAAGTAATGATGAAATTTGAAATTAATAATAATTAATATTTAATTTCGGGTACAAAACGAAATTCGAAATATAGATGGAAGGGAATCCAATCAAATTCACCCCTTGTTATACATACTTAGTATAGAAGGCATCGCATTGAAGTAGTAGTAGTAGTAGT
>CAIWIS010000202.1 GCA_903912795.1 uncultured Bacteroidales bacterium | reverse complement strand
TCCATAGCCTAATGTATAATAACCATCAGCAATACTTGATGTGTTTACAGTAAATGAAACCTGATCGCCTGAAATAGATGATGAACTACTTACTTCGGAATAGTCTCCCGATCCTGTCGAACGATAAATCAATGCGTACAATCCTGACGGTGTTCCACCTATACCCATTTCGCTAAAATCAAATGTCAAGGTAGTGTTACCGTTATTCGAACTAACATCAGTTTTGTCGATAAACCAATCACGAGTCCATCTTGCAGAATATGCCGCAGTTAGATTGGCTGTAGTAGTGGTTGTGGCCGAATTATCATAACCAAACATTAAATAATCACCATTATCTGTTAAGTAAGAGCTGTTAGCAATAGTAAGACCTTTACTTGAAGCACTGGTACTTGTACCATCGCTTTCTTTGCCAATTCCTGAAACACCTTTTAAATAAGTAGATACGATAGAATGTACATACTTATCGTTTGATATAGTAATATTATAAAGAGCATTTAAATAATTCTCAACCAAAATAGTTTGCGCTGTATTTAATGTTGAATTAAAGGATATTACTTCAGCAATAGTTCCAATATGAAAACCGTTGTAACTATTGTTATTATTATCATCACGAGCACCTACAATGAGTTTTCGGGATGCTGTACCATAATTGCCGGCACTCGCCCAACCACTTCCATTGTTGCTCATTGATAAATTTGTGCCATTTTTTCGAAATAAAACATTAGAAGGGGTAGTGCCGGAAGAAAGTACTTTTAATGTCATAATATTGTACGATGTAGTTGCAGCAGACTCAGAGACAGCTGCATCTCCGCAACCTCTATGTAGCCCCCAATTAGGGGTCATACCATATCCTGTATGATACCCCAATTCTAAATTATTATTACAATTAGCCTGTGGATTGTGCAAAACAAAGCGTTGTCCACTTACATCCGAAGGGTTAAAAACCACAAACATAGTAACTGGAGAACTACCAGATGTAAATAATGGGAATGAATTTACAACCATATAATCATCGTTACCATCAAAGTTAAGAGCAGGTTGGCCATTTGTTGAACTCGAAACGTAGGTAGGTTGATTTCCACCAGTTCCCTGAGTTACATGGTATCCGTTTCCCGATTGGTCGTTCCACGTTGACACACCAACACCATTCGTAGTGGTACTTGTTCCAACAGCGGCATTGAGCCACAGTTTCAAATTTGATGTTCCGTCGGTAGTTCCTACTCCACCCGGACCTGTTTGCGCTTGTACGTGAGAGCTTATCAGCAGCACGCAAGCTAAAATGCTGTAAATGTAATGTTTTCTCATTTTTAAATCGTCTTTAAATTAATAAAACAATTAATGCTTTCGTTCAAAATTTGTTATTACAATCAGCATTGGAACAAAAACCAAATTGGTGTATATGATAAATGTAACACAATCATATTAGTATTGTTTACAATTGTATGTTAAATAAATATAATTATTACAATCTCTACATTATGAATATGTTATGTGATTTTGATAGAAATCCCGGTGCAGATCAAAGCAAGTATTGAAGTAGAAATAGTAAATCTAACCGAATATCTGCTGCTTGTCAATAGTATTTAACAAAACAACATCTTTTTGAGCGGTTGTCGAAATATTTCATATATTTGTAGCCGTTACAAATTAAATATATCAAAGCCATGTACAATAAGAAAAAATACCTGCTGGTTTTTACTGCCGCCATACTGCTTTTAATTTCATATTCATTTGTCAAAATAAATCAAGTTGATACCCCACCCAGAAGCGCTCGGGCACTTTACTTGCAGTATTGCG
>CAIWIS010000201.1 GCA_903912795.1 uncultured Bacteroidales bacterium | reverse complement strand
GCAGGGATTTATGAAGTTGAAAGTGTCGGAAAATGATTTTATTCCGTTTCTGAACGAAATTTTTCTTTCATTTAAAGAACTGGCTCAATCAAAAGAAATTAATTACACATTCGAATACAAGCAGCCCGATATAAAATTGTGGTTCGACGAGAATCAAATGGATAAGGTTTTTTACAACCTCCTGGCCAATGCATTTAAATACACGCTCACTAAGGGAAGCATAACTCTTAAGGTAGAAGTAATTGATTACAGGGTAGTTATTGTAGTATCCGATAACGGTGTTGGCATCGACAAAAAGGCATTGAATAATATTTTCGACCGCTTCTATCAGGCCGAAAACAGTTCGATGGACACTACAACCCGTCAGGGTTCGGGCATAGGTTTGGCTCTGGCCAACGGAATAGTTGGGCTGCATCATGGCAAAATTGAAGTTTCGAGTGAAGTAAATAAAGGAAGCATTTTTACTGTTAAATTGATGATGGGCGAAAACCATTTTGAAGATGCTGAAAAAACTCATTTTAAAGAACATGAAAGCAACTTTATTGCAGAAATAATTACGCCGGACAAAGAGTTTATCGAAGAAATAAAACTTTCGCAACAGAAAGTGAAAGCGCAGAATTCCAGCATACTAATTATTGAAGATAATGAAGAACTGTTGCAACTTTTAGCCGGCATTTTCGAACCCATTTATAAAGTTACAACAGCTACCAATGGTGTAGAAGGATTTGAAAAAGCCACAGAAGTTCAGCCGGATATAATTCTTAGCGATGTGATGATGCCTCGTATGTCGGGCGTGGAGATGTGTTCGAAATTGAAATCGAATTTTGAAACGTCGCATATCCCTATCGTTTTGCTAACAGCTCAAACAGCTGCTGATTATGTGGTGCAAGGTTTGCTAACAGGTGCCGACGATTATATTGTGAAACCGTTCAACACCAAGGTATTAGTAACCCGATGCAATAATCTGGTAAATTCGCGCAAACTGTTGCAACAGAAATTTGCGCAACAAACCGACATTGACCCACAATTAATTGCCACCAACTCTATCGACCAGCAATTGCTCGAAAAAGCAACTTTAATTGTCGAAAAAAACATTGATAACACTGAATTTGATATAAATATTTTTGCTTCCGAAATGTGGTTGAGTCGTACCAACTTATTTAACAAACTAAAAGGTGTTACGGGACAAACACCCAACGATTTTATTGTCAATATTCGCCTGAAGAAGAGTATTTATCTGCTTGTAAACAATCCTGAACTTTCTATTGCTGACATCGCTGTTCAGGTTGGCTTTGGGTCTACAAGTTACTATATCAAAAAATTCCATAAACTGTTTGGAGTAACACCAGTACAATATCGGAAAAAGGAATAGAAAGTGTGGAGTGTTTTTATTGATTTATAAATGTATATTCCATGAATTGTATTATCTTTGCAGCCGCTTTTTGCGGTGTGGACTGCAAAAACGTGTGCTTGAATACCACGTAAAAAACAAGAAAAAATGAAAAAACAAGTCTCCGTCGCCTTTATGGTGCTGGGTATGCTTTTTACAGTATGCCTTATCGTTTCCAACATTGTAGAGCAAAAACTGATTTTAATCGGTCCTTATGAAGCCACAGCCGGCTTGCTCTTATTCCCTATTACATACATTGTAAATGACTTGATAGCCGAAGTATGGGGCTATCGCAAGGTTCGTTTAATTATTTGGAATGGTTTTCTGATGAATTTTCTAGCCGTACTGGTTTTTAAACTGAGTATTTGGGTGCCAGGCTCTGGAAATTTCACAAATCAGACTGCATTTGCTTCGGTGCTTGGCAATACCGAACGCATGGTAATTGCTAGTTTTATTGCTTTTTTGTTCGGTGCATTTCTCAATGCCTTTGTAATGAGCAAGATGAAGATACTTCAAAAAGGTCGTGGGTTTTCTATTCGCGCCATTGTATCAACAATAGTTGGCGAAGGAGCCGATTCGCTCGTATTTTTCTTTATCGCCTTTAGCGGTGTTATTCCATTTGACGATTTATTAATGCTTATTCTCACACAAACAGCCATGAAAACCGGTTACGAAATTATTGCATTGCCTATCACCAATTATTTAGTAAAATGGGTTAAAAAACGAGAAGGAATTGATGTGTATGATACAGGTGTTTCGTATAATCCATTAAAAATTAGTGATTTGTAAAAAAAATATGCGATTTTAAAGCGAAGATAAAATTCTTAATCTTTATTGATTTGAATCAGATATAGCACTTTCGGCTAATAAAATTTTGGCAGCGCTGGCATTTTTTACAGGTTCAATGAGTCCCGCAAAGCCATTGGCTGCAAATTCGATGCCGGCACAAAACAAATAGGTATAATGCATCTTCAATTCCTCGGGCACAATTTGCTCAACTGTCAGCGTGTATTCATTGGCTGGTATTAAATCATTTGTCGACAACCAGCTGGTCTCTATTTCGTCGCCCATCTTAGCAGTTCGCTCCATGAAAAATTTATAAGGCTTGTCCTTTGTCTCGGTGTTGAAGTAAATATCCGAGAACAAGGCAATCGAAAATTTCAATCTGAAATAAGGTAGCTTCCGCAAATTAAATAATTCGTTTTGTGAATTAAAACGAGGTACTTTTATGGTTATTGATTGCTCACTTTTATTCAATTCGAATTGTATCGAAGCTTTGAAAACGGCATTAAACTGAAAGTTTTTATTCATATTAAAGCCCTCCAAGGCCAACGGATATTTGCTCAACTCCAACCAGCGTTCGCCAATTACATGTGTTTGGTCTAAATTTATCAGTTTTTTACCAATTCCATTCCACACGGGCGACACATTGTAATCGCCAAGTTTCTTCATTCTAAAAGTAAAAATATCAAGCGTTTTCGAAAATAAAACACACGCTGCCCATTCTTTCTGATGTTTTCGTAACAAGGCAAATTCATCGCCCTCCTTCATTCTACGCTTCGAAGGACCACCTTTCATACGAGCAAAAACCGCATCGCTGCCAGGTAATGAGTAAAAGGTGGTGTCCTGTATACTTCCCGAATATTTTAGTTGTCCTTTAACGCGTGCCATAATTTCTAATTTAAATAGGTGCTATTCCAAGTTAATAGCTTGTAGTTAAGTAGTAGTACTGTACTAATAAGCTAATGCAAATGTAAAACATTCTATTTTATTACACAATAATTACATTAAAATAATACACCTTTTTTAAAACAGTGTCTATAGTATATTTAGACTATAATTAGACTATATCTAAACTATATAAATTACTGAACTACTACCTAATTAGCACCTAATTAGTACTTATTAGCCATAGATGTAGAATTTGGAATATTAGGTGCCGATGGCGAAGCTGTGAAATGGGCCGGGTGTGGGAAGATGGTGCGGAGTTTATAATATAATAGTTTGTTGATTTAAAGATCCAAGTGCTAACGGGTCATTGAAATAAGTATTCAAAAAGCTATTGATGACACGATTGCAAAATTTGGAGGTATTGATGTGGTTTTTAAAAACGCAGGATATGCGCTGGTTGGAGCATTCGAAGCTATGAGTAACGAGCAGATTAAACGTCAGTTCGACACCAATGTGTTTGGTGTAATGAATGTAACACGAGCAATTCTGCCATATTTCCGACAAAAAAATGGTGGAACTATTATCAATACTACCTCGATGGGAGGCTTATTAACGTTCCCGCTTTATAGTGTTTACCATTCCACCAAATGGGCATTGGAAGGTTTTATGGAATCACTTCAGTTTGAATTAAAACAATTTAATATAAAAGTAAAGAATGTGGAGCCGGGCGCCATTAAAAAAGATTTCTACGACCGCTCACTCGACTTTGTAACTAAAAAAGGATTAACCGCATACGATAAATATGTAAACACGGCTCACCCAAATATGCTCAAAGAAGGTGAAAAAGCTGATGGGCCTTTGGTGGTAGCCAAAAAAGTGTTTGCTGCAGCGATTGACAGCTCTTCGAAGCTACGTTATCCAGTAGGTGGTAATGGACCACTACTTTTATTTTTACGCTGGATACTACCTCTAAGTTTATTTAATGCAATAGTACGAAGTCAGATTGAGAAAGGGTTTAAATAATTTGTTTTAACGGTTACAGCACATCTTTATTTTTTTAGGAAAGAATGTTTGGTTTAATTATCAAACTTTCTTTTTGTTTTAATATATAATTCTTTGAAATATATTCCTAAAATGACTCCTTAAAGATACAAATTTACTCCTGTCTCAATATTGAATTATCTATTTTTGCAACCGATATTTTTAAGAATTAGCATTGAGAATTTAGATAAATGGATAAAGAAAACTATTTTAGTTTTTGGGGTTATAGTAGATTGATCTTAACTTTTTTGTCATGTGTATTGTTTTCTACAATATCGATTGCACAACTTAATATCAGTTTTGAGGGAAGTGAAGGTTATGTCACTTCTGCCGGCAAAAATGGACTTCAATATGTTTCCGGAGGAATAACCTATAGGCAACCAGAACAAATAGCACCCGTTTGGACAGGGACAGTTAGTGGAAGTGAAGAGCCAATGCTTAAAGTAGTACCAAATGAAGGTAATGGTAGTGATAATGCACTTTTTCTTGACAATGTTAGCAGCTTAGGAAAACGTTTTGAAATTCAGCCACGAAGTGACCTCGTCGGAAAGCAATTGGTCAATATTACCGGAAAATTGAATTTTTCATTCGACTTAAAATACACTGCATTGCAAACTTCCGGTTCTTCGCCATTGAAAATTGATTTCGGAATGGTAGATGCAAATAATGTAGCTGTTGAGATAGATATTTTAAACAATGGGAAAATTGCATATCAAAATGCGTTAGCCTTAAAAACTGCCACTATCAATGGCATTGAAGGAGGGACTAATCATTATATAGCTCCAATAAATCAATATATTACAATTTCAGGCGTTATCGATTATACTGCCAAAAATTTCACACTCAAAGTAAATAACATTCCCCAAAATAGTGGTTCACCGATTTCCTTTTATAAAGGAATTCCAAATTGGTTTTGCAAATTAAGGTTGCAATCTCAACCGAGCAGCAATTATACTAGTTTGTATTTGGATAATATCAAACTGAGCGATGGTGATGGCACTACTCCGATGTATGATGGTTCGCGAAAATGGTGGGTGTTTATGTCGCCAAATGATGCTAAATCACTGTATAACTCTCACTGGTTTTCGGCGATACAGGCTGATGCCGAAACCTATCAACTGGGCGATTCTCCTTATGGGAAAACGAGTCTCGACCATGCTTCGTACTGGCTGTTTGACATGCAAACTTCACAGGAAATATTGACTTCGGTGTATATGGCATTGAAACATGGGAAATATAACGGAAGTTCAAATGCTGAAACCCAGAAATATTTGGATCGGATTGTATCTAACTGGAAAGAACTGATGACAGCCGGACCAGCTGAGATGTTTACTATAAGTCAACCTTTAGATGCTAACACTGTTCTTAATCATAATGATCCGGCTTTACCATTTAAACCCGGTTGGTACGAAGGTGGCATCGCGCTTCGCGACTGGCTTTCGGGAGCTTTGCAATCGTACGATGGTATTCGTGACGACATCAGTGTTTCTGACCGACAACAAATTGACACTTGGCTGTTCAGGATAGGCACACAAATGTGGGATGATTTTTACACACATAGTGCTGCTCCGGATATTCGTACGAATCAACCTTTAAGTGCGAATACTCAAGCTCAGGTTATTGCACTTTTATTGCAAAACCGATTGCTTTTTGAAGAGTATTTTAACACGCCTAATAATGGGCTCAAATATGCATATAATTATATGCAGTCACCATACAATCCAAGTGTTACTCACAACATGCCACCTGACTTAAAAGGATTTCCGCAAGAATTTGGCACCGGTGGTGATTCGCCTCATGGCACAGGGATGGTTAAGCACGCTCTACATGGTATAGCTACATTGGCCTATGTTGCACATAACGGCGGCGATGCAAACTGGAATGTGTATGCAAATCCGATTGACGCCCAACTACAAACGGAAGTGTTGGATACCTGGTATAGGGTTGCAACTGACTTGAATGATGAATTTACCGATTATTGTTCGAAACTTGATGCGCTAGGCAAAAGTGTACATCCATTAAATCAGACACTTATTGCAAATTTTTGGGATGGATTTGCCTATTTACAGCCTCGTTTTCTTGAAATAGGAAATACAGTTGGACCTGCAAAATGGACGTATCCTGGCACAGACCAAAACCTGGACTTCGGAGGAATGAGCTTTAGAGCTATTCACGAAATACTTAGAAAGGAAAGAGCACGAATATTTAATGAACTATCGGCTCCTACTGCTCCTGCTCCCAAATCGTTATGGAATTCAGGTCTCAATTTACAAAAAAGATTTATTGCCCAAAATGGTTCTTTTGATGCGATAATAAATGTAAAACATGCAGACACAAATGGAGGTCGGGGTATTTATTTACAAAACTATCCATCGCATTATAACAATTGTAAAATTCTTGCTGGTATAAAATTCAATGCAAATGGAGCTATAAGTGTATCCAATGGTGCAAACACATCAAACTCTACTGTAATGTATAAGGCGAATATAAATTATGTGGTACGTTTTAATGTAAATGCCATCAATAAAACCTATAGCGTATTCCTAAAACCCGAGAATCAGCCAGAGCAAACTATTGCAACCAATGTAGCACTCGCATCATCAACAGATCAGACTATCAGATGTTTTAGCTTATTAAACCAAGCACCCTATATGGAAGTCTGGGATTTTAAAACTATATGGGATACTTCAACATCATCATTTGTATCGGTAAATGATATAACTATAAGTCAGGAAGCTGCAACAATGACTCTTGGAGGAAGTTCATTGGCATTGTCTGCCACAATTTCGCCCAGTGAAGCTACTGACAAAACGGTAATATGGAGTTCGAGCAACACAAATGTAGCCACTGTAAACACATCTGGAGTGGTTACGCCTGTTGCCGTTGGAGATGCCATCATAACTGCGTCTTCTTTTAATAGAACCAAATTAGCTTCGTGTGCTGTTACTGTAAATGTTTCTTCAACTGCAGTTTCGAATACCTACAACGACCAAAATTGGGAGAAAACAGTATGTGCTGGTGCAAATTGCAAAATGTTGGTTTACGACATTCATGGCCAGTTATTGATAGAAAATAACTATGACGGAAATCTGACAACTCCACATTACTTACAGTCGGGATTGTACATAATTAAAATCACTAGTGCCAATGGGAGTTTTGAACGGAAAATGTTAATCAAAAAACCAAAATACTAATTTATTAAGTCACAATGAAAACTTAGATTAATGAAAAACAAAACACTAATTCGACTGTCAATTATTGTCATATTATGCATTTCATTTATAAGCAATTCCAATGCCCAACGCAAATGGTGGGTTTACTTATCACCTGCAGAAGGAGTTAATTTATACAACGCGCCATTTTATAACGAATTGAAAACGCAGGCCAACAATTATGTTGCAACTGGCATTACCAATCCTATTGGAAAGATTAGCCACAACGAAATGTGGGTAATTGAGATGGGTAATGCGCTTGAAACCGTTAGTGCCGTATTTTTTGCCCGTAAGTATGGTCAGTATGGCGGAACATATAATTCGGAACTTGACAATTACCGAACATTTTTAGTGAACTGTTGGCGCCGCATGATCTTAGAAGGTCCATGGAGCACCTTTGTGATATATAATGCCGATTCGCCTGATTGGTATTGCGCTGATATTGCTTTGCGTACTTGGATTTCGGGAGGTTGGGCGTCGTATGATGCTATTCGTGATGATTTAAGCACTACCGACCGTACCGACATAGATGCGTGGTATAGTGGATATGCGGATCATCTATGGAACAGTCCCGAATCTGAATACATGGTTCGAAATACAAATCGTCCACTTTCCATGATGGCACAAAGTAACATAATTGCTTTAGTTATGCAAGATCAGATACGTGAAGATTCGTACTTTAACGCAACAAAATTTGGTCGATCCAAGTATAACCGCGCATTTCTAAATATAATTGATAACTATAATTGGGGCTTTAGAGCTGGTTGTGAAAATTATTTCACTTTGCAATATGGTCTTCCCGAGGAAATGTATCGCAGTGATTCTTGGCATGGAATAAATGCTGTTGCTCATGCATTTCAAGGTATGATGAACATGACCCATGCAGCCCGTAATGGCGGTTCAGCATCGTGGGACATGCTTAATCCAGTAACACAAAATCAAGCGAATTTAAAAAAGATGACTGATTTTTGGTACGATGCTACTTTTGGTAGTTTATTACCAGCGTATCTTGAATATACTCATTGCTTGGAAAACAGTACTGGATATGGAGCTTTCTTATATGAACCAGTAAAAGGTTTAATGAAAAAAAATATTGGCTATTCATTCGCATACCTCGATAGCCGGTTTGAAACAGCCGACTGGGGTGAATTTAAAGCGCTAACTCCAACTTACCGCGATTTTTATGACAATACGAAACAAAAATTATATAAGTTTCGTGCCAATCAACTTAGAAATACACCTGTGAATTTTGGAACTACTTCATTGCCTGCTTTACCCGTAAACTCGTTGAATGGTTTGGTTGAGTTCTTTGATTTGAAAGGTCAACTAATCAATAGAAAGATAATAAATAACCAAGGATTTAATATACCCGATTTGCAAATGCCTAAAGGAATTTATCTTTTAAAGAATAATAATCACGTTCAGAAATTTGTCGTACAATAATTAATAGCTAAAAATATTATGGTTACTTTGTTTAATTCCAGTTGTTGTTTAATTTACAAAATTAATTTTTTTATCTTCTTTTTTTTAATCGGTATAATACCATTAAGGTCTAATGCACAATGTGTTGTGAATAATGCTGATTGTGTTGGTGGCGATTGTGAGGCAGCAGCTGCCAAAGCTGTTGAGTACTTTGATGGTTCTAGTAATGGAACCTATTTTGGAACATTTTCTCCCGATGTTAATACGGCTGGTTATGTGTATGGAAACATTACGTCAAATACCGATCCCAGATTTGTACGCAAGGGTGCTTATTCTGTTAAACACTCATTATATGGACCAATTTATCCTCATTTAAGTAAGCGAGCAGAATTAGGCGATAATAACTTTATCAATCATCCGCGAACTGATGCAAATGGAAATAAATACTATTATTGGTATGGGTGGTCCTATTTTGTACCTGATGAACCAAATTGGAATATTCCCGGATTTTATCAGTTTATTGGACAGTTTCGCTCTAATAACGGATTAGATTGTTTCTATTCGGTATTGTGCGATGGCACACACATTGGAGGTTCTGGATCACACATGTTTTATTCAAATGGCAATATGTATTTCAACCTAATCTATCAGGATGATAATTGTCCTGGTGAATTTAGGGTAGGAGAAAAACACTTTAACCTTGGTAAGATGCCCAAAGGAGTTTGGATGGACTTTGTGGTTGAAGCAGATTGGACACATCTTCCTACAGGATTTATAAAGATGTGGGTTCAGAAAGATAACGGAGGGTATGTGCTGGTAATGGATCACACCGGCCCAAACTGGATTGATAAATATTCTTCAAAATGTGGTGTTTCCAACATGGCTGGAATTACAGCTCCATCGCCAAACTGGCAGGTTGGTTTGTATTATAGTAATGATTCGCCCAATGAAAATGAACCTCGCTACCTGTATAGCGACGAAGGGAAAACACTCCGCACTCTATGTCCTGATGGTCCCGGTTCTGATGGTTGGAATAAAGTTATTCCTGCATCTGGAGCAGTTTACACAAGTACAGCAGTTTATAGTGTTAGTGTAACCCCACCATCATCAAATATGCAAATAGGGCAAACGTTACAACTAGATGGTACAATATCACCTGTAAATGCAACAAACAAAACTATTCTTTGGAGCTCGAGTAATAATTCAGTTGCAACCGTTGATGCGAATGGATTGGTAACAGCTTTAAGCGGAGGAACGGTGACTATTACAGCTTCGTCGGCTGATGGAACAAATAAAACTGCCACTTGTAGTATTTATGTATTTCCGTCTAATCAGTTGGTAGCTCGCTATAATTTTGACAATAATGGATTTGATACAACAGGTAATAAATACCAGGGAGCTGTCAATGTGGGTGTATCCTATTCGAATGTAGATTACAAGCAGGGCTCACATGCTGCTTATTTTGATGGCACTGCAGCAGCTTTTATGTCGGTAGGCGACGATTTAGGACTACGGATTTCAAAAAATATAACGCTAAGCTCTTGGGTAAAAACAAGTGCCGTTGGAATAGGCCAAATTATATCAAAGGATGGCAACAATGGCTATCGTTTTAGATTAAATGCCACAAATCAATTAAACTTAATTATTGGAATAACAGGATCAACTAATGTGCTCCAATGTAGTAGTAATGCAGTTGTACCTGCAGGCGAATGGCATCATGTAGCAGTTACAGCCTCTTTCAGTGGAAACGTTTGTACTGTGAGATTTTATATTGATGGAGTATTAAAAGACACCTTGACTATGGCAGCTTCTGAAATTGAACCGGGCAGTGGGCCACTTGTAATTGGAGCAAATGGTTTGGATGGAGGTCAACCTTTATTAGGCTATTTAGATGATGTTCGCATTTATAATTATGCGCTTTCTAATTCTGAAATTATGTCGATAGCTTCAACTACTGTCCCAAGTTCGGTTTCACTAAGTCCGACTCCGGCAACGGTTGATAATGGTAAAACTATACAATTGACAGCTACGGTTTTGCCTGTCGATGCAACGAATAAGAATGTTAAATGGAGTTCGAGCAACACCGATATAGCAACAGTAGATAATAATGGTTTAGTGGCCGGATTAGCTGTGGGTACCACTACTATAACAGCAACAACCTATGATGGTGCAAAAACATCAAATTCTGTTGTTACCGTTAACTACGCAGAGGTTCCGGTAACAAGTGTTGGGGTTATGCCAATTTCGACTTCAATTAATATTGGAGCCACTACACAACTGAATGCTACGATTTTGCCAACTAATGCTACAAATAAACTTATTAACTGGAGTTCGAGCAATGAGCTTGTTGCTACTGTAAATTCGAGTGGTTTGGTTGCGGGTGTTTCAGAAGGAGAAGCAACAATAACCGCCACAACAGTCGATGGCAGTAAAATAGCCAGTTCGAAAATTACAGTATATAATTCATTAGTAGGCCGTTGGCGATTCGAGAACAATGCGAATGACGAAACCGGTTTGTATAATGGAACTTTAGTTAAAGATGCGGCATTTAGCACTAGTACAAAAGTTGAAGGTAATTACTCCTTTTACTCAACCAGTGGTTCCGACTGCATTACTGTAAGCGATGCTCCGGGATTAAGAGTTAGTTCAAATATGACTATTGCAGCTTGGGTATATTCTACAGTTAGTGGAGTTCATCGTGAAATTTTATCGAAGAGCGGCAATACCGGTTACAGACTCCGTATTAATAGCTCAAATTTTTTAAATTTGTT
>CAIWIS010000200.1 GCA_903912795.1 uncultured Bacteroidales bacterium | reverse complement strand
TTCATGGTGGAAACCTATAAGTCTTGTAAAAGAATTGTCTAACTCGCTCGAAAAGGAAAATTATATTTTAGAAAATATCCTTGATATTTCCCAAATAAACTATTCTTCCGATTCAGATTGGAGTTATTTGTCAGCTTTATATCATATTTTAGATTTTAAAGTGAAAAGTCAAGTTTTGGCACATCTTCAGTCCTTAAGATTTTCTTCAGATTATTTTGTATTGGCACAAATGTATGATAAATACAATATTCCGATATTCAATTTAGAAGTGTTTGAACGATATATGACTTTGATTGTAGGAAATGAATTGTATTATACCAACATTTTACTAAAGGTTAGGAAAGATGAAAGATGCATTATAGTTCACGATAAAATTGATGAATTTATAAATGAATCTGAATTTCTGAAGTTTATTTCAAAGCCAAATTCATACAAAGTCATTGATAATATTCAGCCAGAGTGGTTAATGTTTTGCGCTGAAAAAGAATTCAAGAAACTAATGAAGATTGAGTCTTTGAATCGAAAGGTAAAGAATTCATTCGACAAAGATTGGGTTGGTAAAAGGCTAAAGAAAAAATTTATTAGGGAGGCATAACAGATGACAAAGGTCAATATACATTTGATTTTTTTGAGTTGGAAGAATTCGAAATCAATCTAGTAAACAAAGCACAAGGAGTACATCAGATTAATATTAGTAATGACTTTTCGGACGAACGAATTTCGATGAAATACTGAATTTAGTCCCCGAAAACTGGAATATCGACCTGAAAGTCGCCACACTTAAAATCAATAACGAGCTTTTCGATAAGAATTGGGAGGCTAAAGTTATTAATACATTTCTTGAGTACATTAACTCACCTTTTTTATAATTATAAAACATGAAATCGCATTATTCCATATTATCAGCCGTTGTTCGTCCTGAAATTCAGGAGAAAATCAGCATTGGATTGTTGTTGGTAACTACCAGCGATGTGTACTTTCAGTTTTCGAAAACAAAACTTTCAGCTGTCAGAACATTGTTGGATTCTTCATTGTATAAATACCTGAATGAAACAATAAAACAGATAGAAACAACAGTAAGTACTGAACAATCAACGAAAGAAACATTGTTTGCTGCATCAAATAAAAACAGGCAGTTTAGCCAAAGCTATTTGGCTTACATGAGTAATTACAGCAATAACCTTATTAATTTTTCAGCCCCGGTTGAAATTGATTTAGAAGGCAACGAAAATTTGTTTAATCTACTATTTAATAAATATGTAGATTCAACTGCATTGGTACAAAAGAAAACAAAATCGGTTGAAAGAATAAAAGAAGAGTTCTATCCTCAGGTTAAGGAGTATTATTTTACAAATAAGGAAGTTACAACAAAAGATATTCCTACACTACCTATGTCGGTAAATGTGGATATTATTGGTAAAAATGAACTGCCGGTTTTCGGCCAGATAATTGATTTCGAACGTCCAATTTATAATATACGTCAGGATGTGGCAGTTCTTGATTTTCTGATGGATGCTTATGAAAAAGTAGGGTCTAAAAACTTTATGTTAGGTAATGAGCCCAATAAGAGTATTTACCCTAAAAGCCACGAAGCCTGGCAAGATTTGCGGAACTGGAACAAGTTCAATTATCTACCCTTAGATGAAATTGAGAAGATAAAAGAATACGCTGTAGATCATGGTGTTGTTCCAATGTTTTAATCAATGAAGTAATTGAAAAAGCAGCAGCGTATTTGCTAACTGTATAAAAACACAAAACTAACGAAGGGGTTCAAAATAATGAGCCCTTTTTTTGTGTTAAGAGCATTCGGAATAATTCACAAACTACCTTATTGGCAAAGAGTCTGCTTTTTTAAACTTAATTGCTTACTTTTGCAGTACAAAAATGGAATAATAGTGAAAACAAAAATACAGCAACTTGTAGTTCAATACACCGATTATGTAACCCAATGTTACCGCACAATTCATGCTAATCCTGAACTTTCGTTTGAGGAATATCAAACAGCGGCTTTTGTGTGTGGGGAGTTGGATAAAATGGGAATTGAATACCGTAGCGGAATAGCTGGAACGGGCGTTTTAGGTATTCTGAAAGGAAATAATCCTGAAAAAAAAACTATTGCATTGCGCGCCGACATGGATGCATTGCCTGTTTGCGAAAGTGTGAACTTGGATTGGAAATCGAAAAACGAGAATGTGATGCATGCTTGTGGTCACGATGTGCATACGGCTTGCTTGCTGGGTGCAGCGCAGGTTTTGAATGCAATACGTGATAAGTTTGAAGGAACTATTTTATTGGTTTTTCAGCCCGGCGAGGAAAAAGCTCCCGGTGGTGCGCGCCTTATGCTCGAAGCTGGAGTTTTCGACATTTATAAACCCGAATTAATATTGGCGCAACATGTATCGGTGGATTATCCAACCGGAACAATGGGATTTTTGCCGGGCAAAATTATGGCCTCGGCCGACGAAATACATGTAAAAGTGCGTGGCAAAGGCGGTCATGGTGCATTACCTCACTTGGTGAACGATACCGTGCTGGCTACAGCGCAAACATTGGTGTCGTTACAGCAGGTAAAAAGCCGCTTGTGTCATCCGCTTACGCCTATGGTGCTCACTTTTGGGAAATTGATTGCTGCCGGAGCGCAAAACGTAATTCCACACGAAGTACAACTTTCGGGTACTTTCAGAACTGTAGATGAAACCTGGCGCGAGAAAGCAAAACAGCATATCCGGCGCATAATTACCGAAACTACTGCTGCTTATGGTTGCACGGCCGAAATTGAAATTCCGGATGGCTATCCATGCGTAATAAACGATGAAGTAACAACCCGCAATGCCCGAAACTTTGCCGCTGAATGGGTAGGAGAGGAGCAGGTAGTTGATTTGGAAATGCGTATGACTTCGGAAGATTTTTCGTTTTTCACGCAGCAATATCCGGCTACTTTTTACCGTTTTGGTGTGAAAGGCGAAGCGAATAAAAATACAGGGGGATTGCATAGTGCCGATTTTGTGATCGACGAAAAAGCGCTGTCCGTTGGATTTGGAGGAATGGCGTGGTTGGCGTATCGGTTTTTACAACAATAATTTTTACCAGCGTTTTAGTTCGTTGTACAGTCGTTGAATGGGCAACCCCATTACATTAAAATACGAGCCATTGATGTGCTCAACGCCCACATAACCAATCCATTCCTGAACGCCATAAGAGCCGGCTTTGTCATAAGGTTTAAAGTTTTCGAGGTAATAATCTATTTCCATGTCAGTGAGGCGCGCAAACCGAACTTCGGAAATCACATGAAATACTTTGCGTTTAACAAGGGTAGTAATACAAACACCTGTAATTACTTGATGCGTTTTTCCCGATAATTTCTGAAGCATTCTCCGAGCGTCAGCTTTATCAGTAGGCTTACCTAGCACTATGCCTTCGTGCCAAACTATGGTGTCGGCAGTTATCAGAAGCGTTTCATTGTCAATAGTATACGCATTTGCTTTTTTTTCGGCCAAATACATGGGAATATCCACACCGACCAATCCTGCAGGATACGATTCTTCGACATCAATTACATTTATAGTAAAATCAAGATGCAATCCGCGCAATAATTCCTGTCGGCGAGGCGATTGTGAAGCCAGAACTATTTTGTAATCCGCTATGTTTTTGAGTAGTTTGTTCATAAATTCTTTTTTTTATCATCACATCATTACATCATCACATTATCACATCATCGCATTATCACATCATCGTATCATAAACACATTAAACAAACTTAGCCCATACTGTTGTGCCAACAGGAAATAGAATATTACACTATACAAAACACCTAGGAGCATAATATATTTCAGAAATGTAGATGCAACATGCAAACTTTTTGTATCCGCAGCATTGAAAACCAAATAACAAAACGCTAACAGTGGCACTATCAAGCCAAAAAGAATGTATTTGAACGATAGTGGATTGGCGAAAGGTATGTATTGTGTTGAAACAAAAACAAGAAGTGTAATAGCTAGAGCCACCAAAGCATAAATCAAAATTTTAGTTCGTTTTTCGCCCCAAACAATAGCCACAGTGCGACATTCCATTTCTTTGTCGCCTTCCACATCTTGCATATCCTTCACAAGTTCGCGTATCAATGTAAGTAAAAACGAAAACAAAGCGAAGCCTCCAATCCAACTGTAAATTTCGGCAGGGATAGTAGTTTCGAAAACCAAATTGGAATATGTGTGTTTTAAGTCGGCTACAGCTGTGATTCCTACTACTAGTACCGATAAACCAGCCAATAAAGCTACAATAATATTGCCTGTAAGGAACTGGCGTTTGTAACTAGCAGAATAAAACCAAAGTAAACCCGGCACTACAATGAACAAAAATGCCAAGCTAAAACTCTTAAGTTGATATGCCAATATAAGTCCGCAAACAATGCCAATGCCGCTGAATATTTGATGCAATAACATGGCTTGCTTTTTCGAAATGCTATTGCCTACAATTTGCTTGTCGGGTTTGTTGATACGGTCAATTTTTATGTCGAAATAATCGTTAACCACATAGCCAGCAGCGGCAATAAATAGCGTTGCAGCCACCAACAAATACAAGGTTGAATTGGGACTTATGTATTCAAAACCATACTTTTGCATTATTGGCGACACAACAAACTGCTGCAAAGCAAACTGTATAAACGCCAAAAACAACAGGTTTTTATAGCGAATTACTTGAACTGTATTTTGAATAAAATGGAACATGGATTAGTTTTGAGTTATGTTATCGGTATTGCCGTTAGGCTTAGCCAAGAATTACAAGATTTGAGTTATTAATTTTTAATTCTTAATTAATTTGAGTCCTCTTAAATATTCACCTGTGCTCATAGCCTTTTTGCCTGGTGC